>JAPKZL010000189.1 GCA_026393795.1 Candidatus Aminicenantes bacterium
TGTCCATTTCCTGGAACTGGATCCGTTTCTTCTCCTGCTCGAGTTCCAGCTGGGCAGTTTCGAACTGCTGCTGCTGGTGGTAGATTTCGCCGCCGGCTTTCACCCATTCGAGGATCTGGCGGAGCTCGCCACCGTCGAGCCACACGCCGTGATCGCGGCACTTGTCGACGACCACGCCGCTACGCGAACCGAAGTTGATGCGGTTCATCAGCCTCTTGCAGACTGGGCAGTCGATGTAGCCCAGGGGGTATTCGCTGCTGCGCTTGACGTTCTGGAGTTCGTTGAGGCGCGGGGGGTCGATTTCGTAGACATGGGTGACCGCTTTATCCAGCAGCGCTTCCAGCTCGCCGGGATCGAAGAAAAGTCCCAAGCAGCGTTCGCAGCGCTCGATATAGAACGTCTTTCCCAGGCGCAGGTCGATGAGCTGCATGGGGATGTGGCAACGCGGGCAGATCCGCTTGGTTTCGGGCTTTTCGATCGTGTAGCGGTGGATCATCGCCAGGTCGACGTCCTGGCGGGTCTTGCAATATTGGCAGATGAGGAGGCTGCCGCTAAGCGGCGCGCCGCAATTGCAACAGTTCGCCATGGCCCGCCCGCCTCCGTTAAAAGAGAAAGCTAGGACGCGGAGGGTCGGCGCCAATTCGCTTTCGCAGCGGAGTGCAGCGACGTAACGGTCAAGGAGGATTTCCGCTTGGCGACCCAATTGCCGCTGAAGACTTTGTCGGCCGTCTGGTAGCGTTTGCAGGTCCCGCCCATCGTGTTGTCGTCGGTGAACGTTCCGGAATACTCGTAGGTGACGTTGGGAAAGACCAAGTTGAAAGCGACGGTAGAGCCGATGAAGGTGAAGGTGCCGCTGCCGCCCTGGCTGTCACTGACGGTGCCGCTCGCATAGTTGCCACTGAAGGTGGCGTTGACGGTGAACGAGCTGCCGTCGTCGTAGACCTCCGCCAGCACCCAGGTGTCGCGGAGTTTTTTGCCGGCCGTGGCCGTCACGTCGAGGGTGTGGTCATCGTCCATGGTGATGGTGCCGCTGCTGTCGACCACCGTCCCGTCCAGGAGGACGGTCAGATTGAAGTAGCCCTCGGCGACCGCGTAGCTGTAGCTGACCGTGGCCCCCTGCCCATAGTTGAACGTGCCCACCGCCGGCATCCCGCTCACGCCCTCGCCTACGGTGACGGTCAGGCCGCGCTGGATGTTGTCATCGGCATAGGCCTGAAGAGTGTGTTCGCCCGGGCCCAGGGTCAGCGTCCCGCTGGCCGCGACGGCGTTGCCGTTCCAGAGCACGGTCAGGGTGCTGTAGCCTGGCTTCAGGCTGAAGCTGTATTGCATCGTATCGCCGGATACCAGGTTGTAGGTGCCCTGCTCCGGGACTCCGGTCACGCCCTCCGACAGCACGACAAGCACTTTGCTGGCCACCGTTTCCGCCTGCTTGCAGGCGGTGAACGAGAAAATGGCCGCCGCCAGGGCCGCGACCAGGATCGGGAGTATTGTTCTTTTCATGTTTTCCTCGCTTATTGCTACAGATTGATGCCCAGGCCCAATTGCAGGTGCCAGCCGCCCAGGCTGCTGCTGATGTTGTCGATGGTATCGGCGGCGTGCATGTAGCCGATGGCCAGTTCGCCGAAAATGTTCTTGTAAAGCCCATAGGTGAAGGCCAGGTTCGCGCGCAGGCCGATCCCGGCCTGACGGACCGTTTCGGTACTGAGGAGGGCGTTGGTGGTGATGTCGCTGGTCGATTTATCGATGGTATTGGCGATGGAACAGATGCCGATCTCGGCCCGGATGGCGAGTTGCTGCTCGCGCAAGTAGCCGGCGAAAAACCCCAAACCGCCGGCGATGATGCGCTTGGCCACGGTGCGCTCGACGTTGATGTCCTGGGTGAACGCGTTTTTCGAGCTCCAGTCCGCCCAGCTCTCGTTCAACGGGAAATAGCCGTGGCTGCCCCAGACGTAAAGGTTGCCCACCAGCAGGTAGGCGGCCTTTGCTTCATAAAAAATTTTGTATTGCTTGGCCTGGCCGGTATAGTTGTTTGCGGGCAAGGACATGCAATCGCCATAAAGGTTGAATATGAGCTTCCCTCCGGCGGCGAAAGCGGAAGCGGAAAACAAGAAAACCAGCAGAACCACGCCAAGCGACTTTTTCATGCATACCTCCCATTGGATTGCAGCGCTGGAACATTCGGTGCGATATATTTTTTGGATTGTAATGGTAAACAGGCCGAAAAAGGTTTTCTTGCGGCCGGGGCGGGGGCGTTTTTTTTCATTGAAAATACTCCCCCCGACAGATCAGGCGGGTGACATTGTGGATGAAGATGCCCTGCTGCCAGGAAACGGCGATCCGCTCGGCGCCGCAATCGATCGCCAGGCTGTCCTGGACCCGACCCAGCCGCCGCAAAACGGCGAATACCGCGGCACTGCCGGTGGAAGAGGCCTGGGTCGGTCCGACCCCCCGCTCATAGAAAAAGACATGACAAGAATTGGGGGCAGTGACATGGACGAATTCCACGTTGACCTGGAAAGGAAAATGGCGGTCATGGGCGAGCTTTTCCCCCAAAGCCGGAAGCGTTTCAACCGCCGGCTCCTCCGGGCAGATAACGACGGCGTGCGGATTGCCGACCGAGACCGGATAAAACTCCAGTCCGGCCACGGCATAGCGGTCCTGCTTTTCCTTCAAGAACGGGAACGAGCGCAGATCGAAAAAATCGGGCGCGCCGATCTCGACCCGCAATTGGAACACGGGGCCGTCACGGCCCAGCCAGGCCACCTGCCGCGGACCGCTGCGGGTAAGGAGAAGCAGCGGCGAGGAGGCCAGGCGGCGCTCGAAAAGGACGGCGGCCAGGCCGGCCATGCCGTTGCCCGACAACTCCGCCTCGCCGCCGTCGCGGTTATGGATTTGAAAGTGGATGCCGTCATCGGCCAGGCGGTAGAAGACCACCCCGTCGGCGCCGACGGCGCGGTACCTGGCGCAGATATCCTTGACCAAGAAGCGCTTGTCGGCCCCGGGAGCCGGCAGATCGTTTTCGTCGATCTCGATGAAATCGTTGCCGAAGGAGCTGGTCTTGTAAAAAATCATTCTGGCAGCGGGAAACGGACATAGACCTCGTCGCCGTTACGGTTGATCAGCAGCAACACCATGGAGCCGCTGTGCCGGCTGGACAGGATGCGCTTGAACTGCTCCACGCTTTCGACTTCGCTGCGGTTGACGGCCAGGATGACATCGCCCGGCTTGAGGCCGTTTTCAGCCGCCACGCCGCCCCGCTCCACGTTCTCGATGACCAGGCCCTTGGCGGTCTTCAATTCGTATTCGCGCGCCAGGGCCGGCGTGTTCTTGATCAGGTCCATGCCCAGGTTCAGGCTCTTGCTCTCGGCGGCGGCCTGTTCGCGGATCGAATCGGGCGCTTCGCTGACCTTGATCTTGACCGACTGCTTGTCGCGGTTGCGGTAGATGGTGACCGTGATCTCGTCGCCGGGGTTGGAATTGGCGATCTCCATCTGCAGGTCGGCCGCGGCCTTGACCTCCTTGCCATTGATGGCCACGATGAGGTCGTAACGCTTCAGGCCCGCTTTCTGGGCCGGGGAATTGTCCTCCACCTTCATGATCAGCGCCCCGGCCGTGGCCAGTTCCAAATCCTTGGCGTCGCTTTCGGAAACGTCCTGGATCTGGATGCCGAACCAGCCGCGCACCACCTTGCCTTTGGACTTCAGGTCGGCGACCACTTTCTTGGCCATATTGGTCGGGATGGCGAATCCGATGCCGATGTTGCCGGAAGTGGGCGTCAGGATGGTCGAGTTGATGCCGATGGCTTCGCCCTTCATATTGATCAGCGGCCCGCCCGAGTTGCCCATGTTGATGGCGGCGTCGGTCTGCAGGAAATCCTCGTACTGGGCCAGCCCGAGCTGGCGGCCCTTGGCCGAGATGATGCCGGCGGTGACCGTCGATACCTGGCCGAAGGGGTTGCCGATGGCCAGCACCCATTCGCCGACCTCCACGGCGCTGGAATCGCCGAGGTCGAGGTAGGGGACGTTCTTGACGTTAATCTTCAGCAGGGCCAGGTCGGTCTTGGGGTCGGTGCCGATGATCCTGGCGGTGTATTCATCCTTGTCGATGGTCATTATCTTGACCTTGACCGCATCCTTGACCACGTGGTTGTTGGTCAGGATGTAGCCGTCGGCCGAGATGAAAAAGCCCGAGCCTTCGCCCGAACGCTTCTCCTGGCGCTGCGGGGCGTTGAAAAACTGGTCGAAGAAGTCGTCGCCGAACATGGAGCGGCTCTGCACGATCGATTCGGAGATCACCTTGACCACCGCCGGCTTGACCTTCTTGACGATGGCCACGAAATTGGGGGCCACGGCCGGCGCGGCCAGCGATTCGGCCCTGACAACGGCCTGGCTCAATACCGGCTGGTTGTTCGCCGCTTTCTGCAGGAAACCGAAACTCAACGCGAAAAAGATCGCCCCGGCCAGGAAACTGGCTCCGGCGACTATGCCGATTTTTTTCATGGTATCCTCCTATGTTACAGAAATAAGACGCAAAAAATCGAAAAAAAGTTTCATGTTTTGCCCAAGCTCTGAATGAAATTGATGATGCCCAGGTACAGCCCGGCGGCGATGGCCTGGCGGTAGGCCGGTTGCGCCAGGCGGCTGGCCTCGTCGGCGCAGCTGAGGAACGAAACCTCCACCAGCGCCGAGGGCATCTGCGCACCCAGCAGGACGTAAAAGGGGGCTTTTTTCACCCCCAGGTCCTCGATGGCCGCGTATTTTGCCTTCAGGTTGCTGACGATGTTTTCCTGGATGTACTGGGCCAATATCCTGGATTCGGCGATC
>JAPKZL010000190.1 GCA_026393795.1 Candidatus Aminicenantes bacterium
AAAGGGAGAAGCCGGCGCTGGCGCTCATCACCGGCCAGGGGCTGAAGCACACCATCCTCCTGGTCAGGCGCACGCCGCAGCCGGGGATGTCGGCGCTGTTCATCACCAACAAGGGATACTACATCCCCCTAGAAAGCAGCTCGCCGGGCTGGGCGCCGGGATTCGTCGATGCGCGCGTCTGGAGCGCCCTCAGCAGCGGCGAATTCCGCTTCCTCGAATTGCGCTAGTGCCGCCGTCCGTTATCCGAGCTTACTCGGGCTTCTCCACGGCTTTGGTCGATACGGAGAAAAACTGGTGGTCCCGGTATTCGAAAGACGTTCGCGAACGCTCGAAAGAGGAAGGTTCGCGCACCGTGTTTTCCGTCCCTGCGGTTGGAAGCGGTCGAACGACGACCGCCGAGTTCGAATTGTACTGTTCAATGAATGTGGTCTTGCTGGGAAAGCGGATCCCATGCTTTTCCAGGTCGTATTCGTGAACGGTCGTGATCGCCGGCAGGAGCCCCCGCTCGACCGCTCTCTGGGCCAGTTTTTCGAAGCCGACGATTGACGTTTGATCCACCCGGATCTTCAGGACCGTCCCATCCTCTTCCCCGATCCAGATGTCTCCCCAGGGGATCGCTCCGGGCTTGCGGCAGACAGCGGCGATATGCCAGGCGTTTTTGTCATTTACTTTTTCTTTGCCCAGCAGACGATACTGATACAAACGCTGCTTTTCCCTGGCCAGCATGGTCACCGGCATGTAGAAGGAAAAATACGAATGGAACATGGTTTCCAGTTGGGCGTTCGGCTGACGAAATTTCTCCCGGTTTTTCTCCAGCAGCACCCGGTTTTCCTCGATTTTTCCGTTCCGGCCGACGATCTGATAATCGTATACCCAGTCGGTTCGCGGGACAGCGGGCATGCGGGTGTCGATGGGGTTCGGATAAAATAAGGCTTCGCTCACATTTTCCCGGCATATGAAGTGAAAAGCCGCTCCCTTCAGATTTTCCGCGTACGCGGCCGCTCTGGCCAGCAGCGCGGTCAGAACGGGATCGGGGCCTTTGCCCGGAACCGGGGCTGGCATGGCCGCCGCTATTTCAACCTTTGCCTTTTTCACGTCCTGCCGCCCCGTGACCTGATCGATGACCCGTACCTCGAGATCCCAACTGCCCGGTTGCGGAAAGGCAATGGGCAACTCCATCGTACCATCGGTTTCGCAGCCCTGGAAAAGGAGTAGCCGCAGCGGCTCATTGTCGGCTTGCCTGCCGTTCACGTCGACATGCACGAATCCGGTGGGAATTCCTTCCCTGGCGATGGGGTAAAAATCGTTGATTTCAAGGCGAATGAGCTGGCTAGTGGCCGATATGGCGGCGATTTTTACCAGCGGCAGTTCCTTCATTTCCAGCGTCCGCCCGTAGATCACCTGCATTCCCGGTTGATTGACGCGAATGTCAATTTGCCGTTTCCCCCCCCCCTCGGCCCGGGGGATATAGGTCATGTGATAATACACGTCTTCAAATGAGATGGCCTGATCGAGAGCGTCGATCATGTTGTCGCCGTTCAGCCTGAGTCCGCCGCTATTTTTACTGATCTCCTGCATGACCAGGTCCCATTTCGAATAAATTTCTTCGCTTTTCGTGAGTGCGAAAAAAGAGCTGGCATCACCATGGCCTTCGTTTCGATAGGGGCTGAGAAACAGCAGATGGAATTGGATGTTGGCTTGAATGAACAACGATTTGAGTTGTTCCGAGACCATGCGGATATTGAAAGCGTTTTTCGCCTGGCCCTCGATCTTCGCCAAGGCATCCGCCAGCTTGCTGGCGATGCCCTCGGGAATCTTCTTGGTCATGCAAAAGCCGCGCACATTGGCCACATCAAAAAGCGGCTGGGTGTCATGCTGAAAAAAGACCAGGGCGAACTTGTCATTTTTGCTTGGGATCAAGGAGCGGGCCATCGCTTCGAAAGCGGTCATGTCGGGTGATAGTTCGCGGATCTGGTATTCCTGAACCACCATGGCGTATTGCGCGCTGAAGGCATTTATTTCCTTTTCAAGCGACGTATCTTCTTGCTCGCTGAAGGCACTCGTTTCACTTGTTTTCGCAATCTCTTCGACCAATCTCCTGACCAACTCCTCGAGCAGCCGGTTCAATTCCCCATGAAACTGAAGCCGGAAGGAGAGGCTGTCCTTCGCTTCCTGCCGCCATTGCTCGAGGAAGGCGGCGCGGGTAACCGCTATGGCTTCCGGCGACGGCAACTCGAGGGTTTTTAGGGGAGTGCTCAGGATCACCCGGTCCCCCTCGCGGTAGACGCTGGTGAAGAACTCGTCCAGCACGCCGGCGACGTCTGCGGCCGGGTTGCCGACCCAAAAAAACAAAAGGTAAAGCCGCGGTTGCTGCAACTGTTTTTTTTGCTCGCCGGCATGGGCGATGCGGCGGTGGTTCTCGAAAAAGCCGTTGATTTCACACCGCTCGCCGTCTTCGTAGAGGGTGAAGTCGCTTTTCTTCAGCCCGGCGACCGGAGCGCCGTCTTTCAGCACGCGCAGGATCAACTCCACGTTGACCACCTGGACGTACTCTTTCTGCTGCTCCTGCCCGGCGGCGAAAGCAAGAAGGGCCGAAGCAATGACGAGGATGTGAATTGAAAAGCAACTTTTTCTGGTTTTCATGACAGTCATCATAATTTTTTTCCCCCCTGCTTGCAACATGGAAGGGTAGGACCGTTGGCTAAAAAACATCGGGGCGCTCCAAGGCGCCGGGCCCGCTGGCCGGAGAATAATTGCCAAATTCAAGTAAAAGGTTTTTTCTGGCCGCCGGCTGGGCGCTGGCCCGCTGCAGGTAGCGGAACCGTTCCTGCAGCAAGGCGAATTCCCTGATATGCCTGGCAAGGCCTTCCGGCTGGCAGCGCACCAGCCACAGGTTGATGTACAGGTTCTTCAGCCTTTCGGCTTCCGCGATGAGCCGGTCCGCGTCCAGGGGAATTTTCTCGTCCGCGCCGTCAGGGCCCAGGCGGGATAGCAGCCGGCTGGAAAATTCGATCTTGGCGGCGATGAACTCATACAGGTGCTGGGCAAAGCTCAAGAAATCGCTCATCTCGTTGCGGGCGATTTTTCTTTTTTTCAGATACAGGGAAGCCTTCCGATAGGTGGATACGATTTCGCGCTGGTTATCCTGCCTGGAAAAATTGGCCAGCAAAGGATCTTCGAACAAATACTCGCGCTGCGTCCGCTGCAGCGGGTTGTCCACCTGGGACAAAAACGTGTAGATCCTGAACAGGTCGGGTTCGTCGTGACCCAACGCCCAGCGCGCAAAGGCGTCGGGCCGGGGCGCTTGCCCGCTCCAAAAAAGATTGCCGGCGTGAAACAGCGGCAACGCGATCCCTTCCAAAAAACCGCCTTCGCCTTTTTCCGTGCCGCCGGCCATCACCACCCCGGCCAGTTTTTCTTCCCGGGCCGCCGCGTAGGCGGCGGCGTTGTTGGCCATGCTTCGGCGCATGGCCGGGATGAACCTGTCCCCGCTCCAGGCGGCCGTGCCCAATACTTGCGTGAGATGATGTTTCTTGAAAGGTCCGGCCTTTTGCCTGAAAGCATCGCTTTTTTCGATCGTCTCGCCGCGGTTGAGCACGAACACGTCCTGGGGGATCTTCCTGATCAATTCCGGGGCCGCCAGAAAACCGTCCGCCCGGACGAGGAGCTTTTTCCCCAGCGAACTGAAAAAACGGTAGGCATCGGCCAAATGCGCAAAATTCACCGCCGCCGCTGCCGTTTCGTCATTTTCTCCGAACTCGATGAGAAGCCATGGCGAGCGGAAGGAAGCCATGATCGCCGCATGCCATTCGTCGGCGCGGACCGTTTTTACAAACTGGGAAAATTCCCTGCCGATGGTGATGGCCGGGAACATCTCCATCCCCATTTTCTGGGCCAGGATCGCGACCTGGCTGACTTCATCCAAGACGCGGCTTTTTTCAGCGCCGGGACTGCCCGGGTTTCCCAGGGAGATGACGAAAAGATTGAAGCGCAGCAAGGCCAGCTTCACCAGCAGGCGCCGCAGTTCGGGCAACAGGGGAAAGGCTCCATGGGCGGCATCAAGCCGGAAACCGCGCCAAGGCAGGTCGGGGGCATCGCGGATGAAAAAGCCGGGCATCCGGCCATCCGGCATGTGAAAAGCCAGGATCTGCAACAGGGTGGACAAGGCGTAAAATTGTCCGCGCGGCGAGTTTGCCCAGAGGGTGATCCGGTTGCGACTGCTCTCAATTTCATACCCTTCGGCGTGCAGCGCTTTTTTTTCCTGGCCGATGACCTCCAGGCCGCGGTTTTTGTTTCTGATCTTGAAAGCATCGAATAGAAAATCGTATTTTTTCGTGATTTCCAGCGGGAAGCACAAATTCTGTATTTCCAGGAAATGCTCCTGCCGACGGATTGCCTTCGCGGCCGGGAACAGGAACGAAAATTCATTTTTTGAGCTCATGTTTATGAAAACGCGACAGCGGGCCCGTCGTTTTCGGTATTTTAGAATAAAACCGGCTCCATGGCAATCATTCCGGCCGCCCGGGGCTGCAAAATTAAACGCAAATAAAAATTGACAAATGAAAATATCTTATATAAAATATTTTTTACCCGAAAAAAAACCATGGACGTGCTGAAAAAGTTCATAACCAAATACAAGGCCGGCAGCATCATCTATAAAAAAGGCGACGCCCAGACCGATTTTTTCATCATCAACAAAGGCAAGATCCAGCTCAAAAGCGACGACAACGGCCCGATCCTGACCACCCTGGGCAAGGGCGATTTCTTCGGCGAGGAGTCGTTGAACAACGACCAGAACGCCATTTACACGGTGGAGGTCATCGAGGACGCGGACATGATCAAAATTCCCTATGTCTCCTTGACCGAGATGCTCAAGCAGATGCCGGACATCGCCCTGAAGGTATTGAAAAAACTGAGCGAAAAGCACATTAAGATCCAGTCGGTGCTGATGACCTTGGCCGCTTCCGCACCGCCGGCGGCGGCGAAAGCGCCCGAGAAGGGAATCAAGAAAGAGGATCAGACCGCGGAAAAGATCGGCCCGGAAGTCAAGGCCTACCTGGTCATTCAGCGTTCGAACCGCATCGTGCAATTGACCAAGACCCAGACGGTCCTGGGCCGCCGCGATTATACCACCGGCTTCGTCCCCGACATCGACCTGACCGATGAAGACGAGGAAAAATACATCTCGCGCAAACATTCGCAGGTCTTGTACAAGGACGGCAAGTTTTACCTATCCGAGGAACCGGGAGCGATCAACGGCACATTCCTGAACGGCAACAAGCTGCAAACCGGGGTCAAGCACGAATTGCACAACGAGGATGAGATCACCCTCTGCCAGTTGAACGTGGTCTTCAAAGTCTGATACCTGTTTTAAACTGACAATCAATCCTTTTTGCTCATCCCAGTTCGCCGCTGTAAAATATTTTTTTTTCAGCACCTGGCAAACCCAACAACAACCCGCCATCGTCAGCAATATCCAAAAAAATTCCCCGTAAAACCCGCCCCTGGTGATGAAAAGAAATCGCCTGCCCCAGAAAAGAACCGCTCAATTCGCGGGCGCGCCCGACGATTTCCGACCCGCGCTCCGGAGTCAGTTTCTGCAGCCAAAAAGCCATGTCCTTTGCCAGGCGCTCGCGCCCCTCGGCGACCGGCCACTCCCTGCCGGTTTGCAGGCGCAATGAAGCGGCCCGCTCGCGCAGCTCCGGCGGAAAATCTTCTCGGCGCTGGTTGACGTTGATGCCGATGCCGGCCAGGCAAACGATGCGCTCGCCCTTGACGACGGTTTCGCAAAGAATGCCGGCGATTTTTCCCCCCGCCACCAGAACATCGTTGGGCCACTTCAAGGCGAACGACCCGCCGGCCCAGCTTTCCAGCATGCCGATCACGGCGACGCCGGCGGCCAGGGCGAGGAGCGACAAAGCCCGGTTGTCGGGCAATAGGAATGCGAAAGTCGCATAAATGCCGAGATTTTCCGGAGAACTCCAGCCGCGGTTTTCCCGGCCGCGCCCGGCGCTCTGAACGGCGGCGCTGACCATGAGCGGAAAATCGGCCTCGAACCGGGCGATGTTTTGTTTCAGATAATCGCTGGTCGACTCGCAGGCGGCCAGGTGGATGCGGTTGAAATGATCAGGACAGGTCGTCAATGGTCTTGCCTATCTTGGCCTTCTTTTCGATGTATTCCTGCAGGTTCTTTTTAAAGTTCTGGATGATCTCGGCCGGCGCCTTGCCGACGAATTCGCTGTTGCTCAATTTGCCTTCCATCTGGGCGATCAGTTTGCCCAACTTGTCGTGTTCGCCGGAAAGCCGCTGCAATTCCTGCAAGCGGTCCTCATCGCTGGCAAACGGCAGCAGGATTTCCCAATTCTGGCTGACGCCCCTGAATCCCTTGGGCAAGACCGACAAGTCATCCACGATTTCAGTTTTCAGGCTGCGGGCGAGGAAATCGAAGTATCTAAGATGCTTGAGCAGTTGCTCTCGTTCGGCCGGCGAATCGCAGGTGAGGTAGATCGGTATTTTCTTGTTCGGTTCGATGCGGTTTTCCGTCCTTGTCTTCCTGGTTTCGGCCACCACTTTTTTCAACACCTCGACGGCAGCGAACGTTTCGGGGAACACGAAGCCCTTGTTGAAGGCGGGGAACTCGGTCTGCAGCAGAAAATCCTTGTCGGTCTTGATCTTCTGGTAGATCTCCTCGCTGATGTAGGGCATGAAGGGATGCAGCAGCTGCAGGATGCGGAACAGGGTCAGCTTGAGTACCGACCGCGTGTGGGGGCTTTCCAGGTCGTTTTTCGAAAATTCCAGGTACCAGTCGCAATACTCATCCCAGATGAAATGGTAGATGAGGTCGGCCGCTTCGTACATGTGGTACTCGTCGAACAGCACATTCACCTTTTCGACCGTGGCGTTGAGCAGCTGCAGGATCCATTTGTCGGCATCGCTGATCCGGCTCACGTCAATCTGGAAATCCTCGTCGCCGCGCAGGTTCATGATCACGTAGCGCGAGGCGTTCCAGATCTTGTTGGCGAAGGCCTTGTAGCCCTTGATGCGGTTGACCGAGAGGGAGATATCCATGCCCGGCGCCGCCTGGATGGCCAGGGTGAAGCGCAGGGCGTCGGCGCCGTATTCGCGGATGATCTCCAGCGGGTCGACGGCGTTATTCTTGGTTTTACTCATCTTCTGGCCTTTCTCGTCGCGGATCAGACCGTTGATCAGCACCTCGCGGAAAGGTACGGCTCCGGCGCAATGGATGCCCATCATGATCATCCGCGCCACCCAGAAAAAGATGATATCGAAAGCAGTGGCCATGATGGAGGTCGGGTAAAAAATCTTGAAATCATTGTTCTGGTCCTGCCAGCCCAGGGTCGTGAACGGCCACAGGGCCGACGAGAACCAGGTGTCCAGCACATCGTCGTCCTGGATCAGACGCGAACCAAAGCATTTGGGGCAGCTCGCGGGAGCTGCCTCGGCCACCACGACCTCCTGGCAGTCCTGGCAATAGTAAGCCGGGATGCGGTGCCCCCACCACAACTGCCGGGAGATGCACCAATCCTGGATGTTTTCCATCCAGTTGAAATAAACTTTTTTCCATTTTTCGGGGATGAAAACGATCTGCTTTTCCATGACGGCCCGGATGGCCGGCTGGGCTAGGTCGGCGGTCTTCAAGAACCATTGCCGGGAAATGTTCGGCTCGACCACCGTCTCGCAGCGCTGGCAATGGCCGACATTATGGGTATACTCCTCTTCTTTTTCGATCAAGCCCAATCCCCGCAGATCCTCAAGGACCTGCTGCCGGCAGGCGAAACGGTCCAGGCCGACATACTTTTCCGGAATGGGGCCGGTCATGCGCGCCAGTTCATCGATGACCACGATCTTCTCCAAGTGGTGCTTCAAGGCGATCTTGAAATCGGCCGGGTCATGGGCCGGAGTGACCTTCACCGCCCCGGTACCGAATTGCCTGTTTACGTCCTCATCGCCCACCAGGGGAATGGTCCGGCCGGTCAGGGGCAGGAGGACCTCCTTGCCGATCAACTTCTTATAGCGGGCATCCTTGGGATGGACCGCCACCGCCACGTCGCCGAGCATGGTCTCCGGCCGGGTGGTGGCCACCACCACCCCACGCTTGGGATCCTGGCACAATGGATAGCGGATGTAGGTCAGGCGCCCATGCACTTCCTTGTGCTCCACTTCCAAATCGGAAAGAACCGTTTTGCAGCTGGGACAGCGGTTCACCATGTACGTGCCCTGGTAAATTTTCCCTTCGCGGTACAATTGCACGAAAACCTTGCGCACGACCTGCTGCATCTCGTCGCTCAGGGTGAATTTCATCCGGCTCCAATCCAGCGCCAGGCCGAGCTTTTTGATCTGGGCCACGATTTTTTTTTCGGACAGGTCCTTCCATTCCCAGACCAGCTGCAGGAATTTTTCCCGGCCCAGGTCCTCCTTGCTCAGATTCCGTTCCTTTTTCAGGTTCTTTTCCACCATCATCTGGGTGGCGATTCCGGCATGATCGACTCCCGGCAGCCAGAGCACGTTGAAACCCTGCATCTTCTTCCGGCGCACGATGATATCGGGCAGGGAGAGGGTCAAGGCATGGCCGATGTGCAGCGAACCGGTCACATTGGGCGGAGGCAGGATGATCGAGAATGGCACGCCGGTAGCATGGACATCGGGAGTGAACAAGCCGCCGGCTTCCCATTTCCGGTACCAATCGCTTTCGGTCTGTAAATGATCATAAGCTTTTTCCATGTCTATTTCTGCCACGTTAAAACTCCAAAGAAAAATTAAAAATCGGTGTCGTTCGCTTCGGCTTTGATCTTGTCGATTTCTTCTTTGATTATTTTTTCGGCCAAAGAGGGGACGATTTCCCAGATCAGCTCTTTTATGGTTAACGTCAGCTTGTCTTCCAGTTTTCCGGTCAGGTCCAATTTTTCACCCACCGTCAACCCGGCATCGGGTCGCGGCTCGCTTTTCGCTTCGCGCTCGCGCTCCCGAGGGGGTGCTTGCGCTAGTTTCTTTAATTCCGCTTCCGGCGAAATCGCTTCTGGGCGGATCTTCTGTACGAACAGTTCCTCGGCGGAGAGTTTCTCCACTCGCCCCTCGGCGCCTTTTTCCTTGCCCTGTTTCTGGCTGGAGGGTCCGAAATCAAAGATCTCGTCCTTCTCCGTGTACATGGTTTTCTTGGGAGCGCCGCCAACGAAATCGGTCAGCGGTCCTGCCGCGTCTTTCTTGCCGGTGGAGAGCAATTCGTCATCCCGCTCGATGGAAAATTTGAAATCCTTGCGGTCGGCCATCCGGGTCGCTTCCAGGGAGGCTTTGACCGGGGCATCGGACGTATCCTCCGCGGTCGCTTTCTGAAAGCGTTCGTGAAATTCATCCGAGATGTCACGGAACATGCTTTCCGCCGGGGCACCCGGAGCGACGGGGGTTTTTTCCGGCCTGGCCGTCAGCGGCGCACTCTTGTCGTCGGTGGGAAACTTCGCCTCTTCGGCCAGCGGTTCTTCCTTGAACGGGTTCTGAATGGAGTCCTCCGCTTCCAGCGGCTGCAAGGCGTCCTTGGCCGGCTGCGTCCCTTGCGTGATTTCCTCCGAGGGCAGGATTTCATCCCTTTCCGGAACCTGGTTCTGCGGGCCGCTGCCGCCCGCACCGGCCGGGACGTTGAGGTCGAGGCGAATATCCGCAAAATTGATGCCTTCGCCGCCCGGAGCATCGGTTTCGATCTCCATGATGTCTTCCGGGAACGAACTGGGTTCCTCTTCGGCGAATTCGGCGGCGGTCTTTTGCTCATCCTGGCCGAGGTTTTTCATGACCGCGCTGACCAGGGCGTTGGAATCGAAAGGCTTGGTGACGATATCCTCATATTTCAGATTTTTGATCATTTCATTGTCGACGGCTTCAAAACTGCCCTTCATCAAAAAAATCCGGCTGCGTTTCAGCACCGGAGTCTCGTTGATGTACCGGCAGATGTCGTAGCCGCTGATTTCGGGCAATTTGATGTCGACAATGACCACGTCCGGCTCCAGGCGCAGCAATTTTTCCTTCAGCCCGGCCCCATTTTCGAAGCTGTGCACTTCAATATTTTCAATTTCGGAAAAAGACAATTCCACGATCCGGCGGATGGTGTAGCTGTTATCAGCAAGGGCAATGACTTTCTTTTTCATCCTGCATCCTCCTGGCTTTTTCCTTGATAGTTGTTTTTTAGCACTTTTTCAATAACAATGTCAAGTCAAACGGTTGACTTTTTAATTTTTTTATAGCAGAATTGACGAAAATGCACAGAGTGAAAGTTTTAATCGCCAAACCCGGCCTGGATGGGCACGATCGCGGCGCCAAAATCGTGGCCAAGTACCTCCGCGACGCCGGGATGGAGGTCATTTACACTGGCTTGCGCCAATCGCCGGAAACCATCGTCAACACGGCGATTCAGGAAGACGTGGCCATCATCGGCTTGAGCATCCTTTCCGGCGCCCATTTGCAGCTGTGCAAAAGGATCATGGCGGTTTTTTCGGAAAAGAAGGTGCCGCCGCCGCCGCTGTTTTTGGGCGGCATCATTCCCAAAGAAGACTTGCCGGAGCTGAAGAAACTGGGCGTCCAGGAAGTTTTTCCCCCCGGAACGCCGCTGGAAAGCATTGCCGACAAAATCAGGAAGGTCGTCGCCCAATGACCCATGCCCATGATTGACAAATCGTTTTTCTTGCCGTACAATGGGGGCAGCACGTTCGAGCGTAAGCCATGAAAGCCGCAACTAAAAACCAAAACTACTCGGTCATCATCGTTTCCGACGCCAAGTCCACCAACAAGGAATTCTCCGTCTCGGCAAAATTCATCAAAAACGCCATACTGGCTTTTTCGTTCCTGGTCGTATTCTTCGGCTTCATCATATTCCAGTATCTGACCATGACTCTGGACAAGCAAAAAATGAAGCGCCTCGAACTGGATACCAAGGACAAGCAGCAAAAAATCAGCGCCCTCTCCTCGACCATCGATGTCCTCAACCAGAGACTGAAAAACATGGAAACCTACAAGGAAAGGATCATTGTGGCCACCGGGCTGACGTATCCCCTGGCCCTGAAGGAAGTGGGCAGCGGCGGCCCCGATTCCAGCAACCCGTTCGGCGGCGGTTTTTCCGCGCCGCAAACGACGTTTCCCGGCACCAGCCTGCCCCAGCAAAACCTGCTGACCAAGACCAAGGAAATCAGGGAAAATGCAAAACTGATAGAAGAATCGCTCAAGTCGGTCGAAAGCATGGTCAACCAGCAAAAATTGCAGCTGGCGGCCACCCCGGCCATCTGGCCCACGCGCGGCTACATCTCCGGAGCGTTCGGCAACCGCGTCCATCCCTTCACCGGCCGCTATGAGTTCCATTCCGCCCTCGACATCGCCACCCAGCTGGGCAACAAGGTCATCGCCCCGGCCGACGGCGTGGTTCTGGTCGCCGAAACCAAGGAATACTACGGCAAAATGATCATCATCGACCACGGGTTCGGCTATACCACCCGCTACGGCCATCTTTCGGGGTTTAACGTCAGGGAAGGCCAGCGCGTCAAGCGTTACGACGTTATCGGTTATGTCGGGACCACCGGCAGGAGCAACGGCCCCCATTTGCATTACGAGGTCCGTTACTTCGACAAGCCCCTGAACCCTGCCGATTTCATTCTGGACATGCAAAACTAGCCCGCCCCCATACCAAAGGCGATAATTTAGTTTTTTGATTAATTTTGCGAAAGTGGCTTGCATTTGATTTTTTATTTACTTATAATCACATGGATGAACAAAACAGGCGAAAAAAGCATAAAGGGAAGTGTCGATACCCCATTTGCGGATCGTTCCATAATAAAAAAATTTTAAGGAGGAGTCGTATGAAAAAAATTTTTGTACTGGCCGCCCTGATGATGCTGATCATGATCACCACATCCTGTCAGAAGCCTGAGGAAATCACGCTCTCAAAATATTTTCAGGCCATGAAAGCCAAGGACAGGGACACGATGGCCTCTATGGCAGCGGAACCGATGGCCCTGGAGTTCAAATCCTGGAAACTGGTTTCCTCGGAGGCCCCGGTCAGCGAGGACCTCATCCTGCAGCAATTGATCTCCAGCCTGGCCGAGATCAAGGCCAAGAAAGACAAGCAGATCGGCGTGGTCAAGGACAAAAAAGATGCCTTGGACGTGCTGAAAACCAAGCTGGCCGAGACCCGCGGCAGCCGGCAAAAAGCCGAATTGCAGAAACAGATCGACGCCGGCGAGCAGGACGTGCTCGCTGAAACCCAGAACTACAAGCAAGCCCAGGTGGAATACACGCAGATGAAAGAGCAGGTGGAAGTGGAGAAGAAGATGGTCACCATGTCCACCAGCATCGAACAGAACCAGGAGCTGATGACCGGCAAGGCCGTCACCGTCAAAAGCGTGGTCCGCATCACCACGGCCAGCGGCGACAAGGACTACGTGTTTTTGCTGAGAAAATACGACCTCATCAATCCTCTGACCAACAAAGTGTCGCCCAACCGTTTCATCATCCTGCGCATCCAGCCCAAAGAAGACTACGAACAGGGAAAATAGATCACCATTACATCCCTTCGGTAATTGGCCGGCCGCAGGAAACGCACACTGTTTCCTGCGGCCTTTTTTCAAACCTATCTTTGGAGAAATAAAATGAAAAAAATCTCGACATTGCTATTCTCTCTTTGCCTGGTCTTTACGCTCTGGGGGCAAAAAAGAGCCCTGAACTTCACCGACGTATTTTCCGCCGGCCGCCTTTCCGCCCCGGTCGTGTCGCCGGACGGAAAATGGATCGTGTTCGCGGTCAAAACGCCCGACATCGACCGCAACGCCTTCCAGACCGACCTGTATGCCGCCGATGCGGCCGGCTTGACGATCAAGAGACTGACCGACGGCAAGGGAAACAATTTCAATCCCCGCTTCCTCAAATCGGGACTGCTGACATTCGTCTCCAACCGCACCGACGAAGCGCAGATTTACGCGCTGGAGCTGAAAAATCCCGCCGCCGCGAAGGCCCTTACCTCGGTCCCGGGCGGAGTCGATAATTTCATTTGGCTTCCCGATCAAAAGTCCATCGCCTTCGTCAAGGATGTCTGGCCGGGAGTGCGGACGTTCGCCGAAGTCGTGGCCGAAGAAAAGAAAGCGGAGGGAGCAAAAGTCAAAGCCAAACTATTGACCGGCCTGATGTTCCGGTTCTGGGATTCCTGGCGGGACGGCAAGCGCAGCCATGTTTTTCAGCATACCCCCGGCGGCGACTTCAGCGATCTGACCCCGGGCGACTTCGATACGCCGCCCCTGGACCTGGGCGGCAGCCAGGACTTTTTGTTTTCCGGCGACGGCGCTTGGTTCGCCTACGTGAAGAACACCGACCCCATGGTGGCGATTTCCACCAACAACGACGTCTACCTGCGCGACTTGCGCAGCGGCCAGGAAAAAAATGTCAGTCAGGGCAACCCGGGTTGCGACGCCAACCCGGTTTTCGCGCCCGGCAGCAACTATCTGGCTTATCTTTCCATGCGCCGGCCGGGTTTCGAGTCCGACAAAAAAGACATCATCCTGGTCGACCTGAAAACCGGGGTGCTGCAGAACCTGACCGCCGCCTTTCCCGACACCATCGCCAGTTTCATCTTCGGCGCCGACGGTAAAACTATCTATTTCACCGCGTCGCAAAGCATCTACGAGCCGATATTCAAACTGCAGATCGCCACGAAAAAGATCGATCCGGTCGTTCCCGCCGTCAACGCCGGTTCGCTGTGCCTGACCCCGGACGGCAAAGCCCTGATCTATCTGCTCCAGAACGTGACCATGCCCCAGGAAATCTTCAAATTTGACCTTGGGCGCCGGCGGCAGACGCAGTTGACCCGTTTCAACCAGGAACTCTTTAAAGATGTGCAAATGAATCGGGTCGAGATTTTCCGCTTCAAGGGCGCCAAGGACGACATGGTCGAAGGTTTTCTGCTCAAACCGCCTTTTTTCGACGCCAACAAAAAGTACCCGCTGGTATTCCTCATCCACGGCGGCCCCCAGGGTGGCT
>JAPKZL010000191.1:0-1204 GCA_026393795.1 Candidatus Aminicenantes bacterium
TGAGCGAAAAGGAGCTGGCCGACTGGATCACTCGCCAGCGTGAAAAAATGGGCCTGGCCGCGGCCTGGGAAGTGAGCAGCTGCCCGGCGGTGTTCAGCGGTCCCCAGGAGATCGGCGCCCATTCTGCCCCCACCGGCAACATCCTGCGCCCGGGACATGTTTTTAATGTGGATTTCGGGGTGGTGGTGGACAAGTATTGTTCCGACCTGCAAAGGACCTGGTACATCCTGCGACCTGGTGAAAAAGAAGCGCCCCGCGAAGTGCAAAACGGGTTCATTGCGCTCATCGAATCGATCCGCCTCTCTTTTGCAGCCCTTAAGCCTGGCGTGCGCGGTCTGGATATCGACCAGATCGCCCGCGGTTATATCGTCTCCCAGGGTTACGAAGAATATCCCCATGCCCTCGGCCACCAGGTGGGCCGCTACTCCCACGATGGCGGCGCCTTGCTGGCCCCAGCCTGGGAAAGGTATGGCAACCTGCCGTTCATTCCATTGGAAAAGGACCAAGTATTCACCATTGAACCGCGGATATACATCAAGAATTTTGGCGTGACTACGGTCGAGGAAATGGCGGTCATCACTGCCGACGGCGCCGAGTACCTTTCACAGCCTCAGCGAGAATTATTTCTGGTAAAACCAAAATAATGAACCAATTGACGAATGCTGGAGCGATCCGCAAGAAGAAGCCCGAGTGGCTCAAGACGCGCCTGCCGGGCGGGGACGCCTATTTCGCCCTGAAGAACAGATTAGAAAAAAAAGTTTTGCAAACAATCTGCCAGAGCGCCCGTTGCCCGAACATTCATGAATGCTGGAACGGCAACCAGGCCACGTTCCTGATCATGGGCAATATCTGCAGCCGTGACTGCCGTTTTTGCGCGGTCGCCAGCGGCAAACCGCTGGATCTGGATCAGGCGGAAGGCCAAAAAGTTCTGCAGATGGCCCAAATGATGAACCTGGGGTACGCGGTGATCACATCCGTGACACGCGATGATGTCCCCGACAAGGGCAGTGCTCATTTTGCCGGCGTGATCCGGGCATTGAAACAGGGGCGCCCGCAAATAAAAATTGAGGTCCTGGTTCCCGATTTTGATGGCTGCAGCCGATTTCTTGACCGGGTACTTGACGCCGGTCCTGACGTTCTGGCCCATAACGTGGAGACGGTACCCTTATTGTATCCTGCCGTCAACCGCCGGGCGGTCGCTTTC
>JAPKZL010000191.1:1247-1820 GCA_026393795.1 Candidatus Aminicenantes bacterium
ATTTTGGAGCACGGCAAGAAAAGGGGCTGGATCACCAAAACGGGAGTGATGGTCGGCCTGGGTGAGACGGTCGCCGAAATCGAGGCATTGTTCTCCATATTGCGGAACAGTGGAGTAGATGTCCTGACCATGGGCCAGTACCTGCAGCCTGACAGCCGCAGTCTCCCGGTCAAGCGCTATTATTCTCCCGGTGAATTCGACGCTCTGAAGGAATCGGCCTTGGCTTGTGGATTTTTGGGAGTGGAGTCCGGTCCGTTTGTCCGCAGTTCGTACCATGCCGAGCAATTATTCAAGGCGGTGGTTAATTGAGATATGTGATATTCAGTGATATTCACAGCAACATCGAAGCTTTTGAAAAATTACTCAACCTTAAAAAGATCCACAATGTTGACAAGTATCTTTTTCTTGGCGATCTTGTCGGTTATGGACCAAACCCCGATGAAGTGATCACGCAATTTCAGAAGTTACCCGACATCAGCTTTGTACGCGGCAATCACGACAAGGTCATCGCTGATTTGGAATCTTCTTCACTGTTCAATCCCGCTGCCGCTTTCTCCGCCGAATGGAGCAAGT
>JAPKZL010000192.1 GCA_026393795.1 Candidatus Aminicenantes bacterium
CGCCACCGAGCCCACGTTCGTCGGCAGGCTCGCCGGCGTGGGCAAGCTGAGCAAGGAGCTGGCCATCGCCCTCTGCGCCGTGGGGCCGACTCTGCGCGCCTCGGGAGTTCCCATGGACGTGCGCAAGGACGACCCCTACGCCGTCTACGACGAGATCCCCTTCGAGGTCTGCACCGCCGACAGCTGCGACGTGCTGGGCCGGGCCGTGGTGCGGGTGAAAGAGTTGATGCAGTCGTACGCCATCATCGAGTTCCTCCTCAAGAACCTGCCCGCCGGCCCGATCAAGGTCAAGGCGCCGCGCAAGGTGAAGGAGAACGAGGTCTTCTCGCGCTACGAGGCGCCGCGCGGCGAGAACGTCCATTACATCAAGAGCAACGGCTCGGACAAGCCGGAGCGCCTGAAAGTGCGCGCCCCGACGCTGGCCAACTATCCGGCCACCATCGCCATGCTCAAGGACGGCTTCATCGCCGACATCCCGCTGATCTTCGCTGCCATCGACCCCTGCATCTGCTGCGCCGAGCGCCTGGTGCAGCTGGACGACGCCCGCAACGGCGAAAGCCAGGTCCTCACTTTCAGCCAGCTGCGGCAGATGGCGGATCAGCGCTATAAAAACGTCAATTTTAAGAAAAAGGAAGCATTATGGCCATTCTAAAGCCAATTCTCTACATTCTGGTCTACCCGGGGCTGCTTTTCCTGCTGCTCTACTCCACCTTCTGCGAGTGGTTCGACCGCAAGCTCTATGCGCGCATGCAAAACCGCATCGGACCGCTGCACACGGGGCGGTCGGGCATCCTGCAGCCGGTCGCCGACATCATCAAGCTGTGCGCCAAGGAGGACATCGTGCCGGAAAAGGCCGACAAGCGCATGTTCGCGGCGCTGCCGGTATTCGCCCTGGCCATCGTCTGCACCGCCGCCCTGTACCTGCCGGTCTGGCATTACGGCACGGCCAGCTCGTTCAACTCCTTCCAGGGCGACCTGATCGTCGTCGCCTACCTGCTGACCCTGCCGACGCTGATCTTCTTCCTGGCCGGCTGGCATTCGAGCAACTTTTTCTCGACCATCGGCGGCGTGCGCGTGCTGACCATGCTTTTCGGCTACGAAATCCCGCTGCTGCTCGCCCTGCTGTCGCCGGCCGTGCTCGCCGGCTCATGGCGCATCCTGGAGATCGCCGCCTTCTTCCAGAAGCAGCCGCTGCTGTTGCTGGTCAATCTGATCGGCTTTTTCATCGCCCTGGTGGCGCTGCAAGCCAAGCTGGAACGGGTGCCGTTCGACATCCCCCACGCCGAGACCGAGATCGTCGGCGGCCAGTTCACCGAGTACTCGGGCAAGAAGCTGGCTTTCTTCCGGCTGCTGGGCGACATTGAAATGGTCGTCGGCAGCGGCCTGATCGCCGCCGTGTTTTTGGGCGGCTTCCCCGGCGGACTGCTGCCGGGCCTGGCCTGGTTCATTGTCAAGACCCTTTTCGTCATTTTTTTGCTGTCCGCCATGCGCGCCGCCACCTCGCGCATCCGCATCGACCAGATGATCAACTTTTCCTGGCGCTGGCTGGCTCCGCTGGCCGTGCTGCAGCTTTTCATCGTCATCATCATCAAGGGGAAGTTATCATGAGCATCAAAATAGCCCCGTTCCTGCCGCAGCTGCTGCGCAGTCTTTTCAAAAAACCGGTCACGGTCAAGTACCCTTTTGAAAAGGACCCGGTGCCCAAGGATTTCCGCGGCAATGTGGTCTGCACCGCCGCCAAATGCATCGGCTGCATGATCTGCGTCAGCGATTGCCCGGCCGAGGCCATCGACATCATCCGCATCTCCGAAACCGAGAAGAAATTCAAGATGATCCTGCACAACGACCGCTGCATCCATTGCGCCCAGTGCGTCGACTGCTGCCCGACCAAGGCCTATCACATGAACGGCGAGTTCGAACTCGCCGTGTTGGACCGCCATCAGCTGA
>JAPKZL010000193.1 GCA_026393795.1 Candidatus Aminicenantes bacterium
CGGGCATTTTCCGACAATTTGCGGTGGAGCGATTTGGGAACTCTCAAGACAAATTTGCCGCTGTAGGATTCCGGCTCGGGGATGGCGATACCTCTGTTCAGCGCGGTAGTCAACCAGGCTTCCATGGCGTCACGGCTCTTGCCGGCAACTTCCTCCATGCTTTCACCCGGAGTCATACATCCTTTCAGCTCCTCTACTCGGGCCAAAAAGCCGCCTTCGGCTTCGGCCTGGATGTGGATGTTGTAAGGCAGGGCCAGGTAATAGGAGACGTTTTTCTTTTCCATGGCTTATTCCTCCAAACCAAGCATTTCAATAATCATCTGCAAATATGTTCTTTTAACAACGTGGTTGTGAACCGGAACCGTCATCTGAAGGTCCCCTTTAAAGAATACAAAGTGGCTTCCTTTCTGATTCTTTTTGTCCAACGTAAACCCAAAATGCTCTAAAATCACTTTTACCTCATCAAAACGCATATCGACAGGTTTGCGCAAAAACCGTTCAATCAATTTCTCCTTTTTTGACATGCGTAACTAAGTAGTACTATATTTAATACTATTTGTCAACAATTCGCATGTTTAATTTTTATTTTCTTTCAAACAATTGAGCCAGAAACTGGGTATTCGATTCCTTAGCTCGGGACAATGGTTCAACAAGGGGTTTAAACCCCTTGTTTAGAGGTGATTAAGAATCAGTAGTAACAGTTCGCAACCGACGACTCTAACGACGATTCAGGAAAATGAACCTTACCGCCCGAACAAAGTAATTAAAAGATCGGTTGTTTCATTTACGATCTGCATCGGTAGTTTTTTGATCAACGCCGCGTCCCGCACTTGCCAGTCGAGGCTCTTGACCTGGTCGGCCAGGACCACACCGTTGACAGGCAAGCCCGCCGGCAGTTTCACCTCGAACGGGTAGCCTTTGACCTGGCTGGTGATCGGACAAAAGATGGCCAGGCCGGTCTTGCGATTGTACTCTTCGGGCGAGAGCACCAGGGCAGGGCGGCGTCCCGCCTGTTCATGCCCCGATTGCGGATTGAAATTCAGCCAAATAGCATCACCCCGGCGCGGGATATAAACCGGTTTCACCAGACCTCTTTGCCGATAGCCGGATCGGTCTCTATGGCTTCATGGCAATTTTTTTCATTTATCAAGGCCAACAGTTCTTTTAACGCAAGTTTTTTAGTCTTTTTGGTCTTGACGATCAGAACAGAATTAGCGACACGCATTTCCACCGAAGTGGCTTCCTCAATACCCAATTCCTTGCTGAAGACCCTGGGTATGCGCAAGGCCAAGCTGTTTCCCCATTTCTGGATCGTGGCACGCATGTTTTTCTCCTTGATGTATAAACAATGTATATACTAACAAATTTGAAATGTCAAGTAAAACCGGACGACCAATGTTTTTCCCTTGTCTAATATTCCTTCATTCTGCTTCTTGCCCGCGTTTATTTGTACAATTCCGCATGGCTACCGGAACGGACCAGGATCAGGCGACCCGGTTCCAAACGGTAAATTAGCAGCCAGTCGGGACGGATATGGCAATCCCTGTGACCCAGACATTCTCCGGAAAGGGGATGGTCATGGTATTTTTCGGGTAAAGGCTTTTCGCCCGCCAACATTTCGATTACGGCAAGCAATTCGTCTATATTGAACCGGCCTAACGGGCCAATTTTTTTAAATCGCTCTTGAAGCGAGAAGTTTGAACTATTTCCCGCATTCAGCGCGCTTCCAGTTTTTCTTTAAAGCACCCAAAGTGATGCGTTCAACCTTGCCTTTACGGGCCGCTTCCATGGCTGCGATAGTATGTTTATTGGGAGTTTTTACCTTGAAAGGCAAAGCATTTTCAGCTATCACCTGAAAGAGAAAGAGGCGGATCCCATCGCTCAAGGTAATGCCCATTGCACGGAGGATTCTATCCGCTTCCAACTTCACGATTGGATCAATCCTGGAACGGACCACGCTGTCAGCCATTTTTTTTACCTCATCCTTTCAATGTAGCTACAATGTAGCTCAAATAGAATATAGTGCATTTTGTCTTTCCCGTCAACAAAAAAAATTCCTTGATAAAATGAGAAAGAGAAGTGACAGGTCTTGTCCCCTTTGTAGTGACAGGTCGCGACCTGTCACTACCGAAATTGGAATCGTCTGACATTGACCGCTAATCTGTCCATTTGTATCCATAAACAGAAAAACTTAGCGGCTTAGGCAGCATTTGACGACTAGGGCCTTTGCATGGTATAGTATTTTTTCATCAGGAAGAAGAATCCCAGAGAGATAATAAACCGTTTCCCTTTTATAGTGGTTGCGTTTTATGGTTGCGTTTTTCCAATGTGAGCGACCGTTTTCTGGCCTGAGCCTTTTAAACGGCGCCCCCTTCCTCATGCAAAAGGAAAACGACCATGCTAAAAAAGAATTTTGCCGATTTCGCCCTTTCCCACGAGATGAGCAAGGCCATCAGCGAGATGGGTTTCGAGGAGGCCACGCCGATCCAGTCCCTGGCCATCGGCCCGATCCTGGCCGGCGCCGACATCATCGGCCAGGCCCAGACCGGCACCGGGAAAACGGCCGCTTTCGGCATCCCGATCATCGAGCGCCTCGAATCTCATCAGAAAAAAGTGCAGGCCCTGATCCTGTGCCCGACCCGGGAATTGGCCGTGCAGATCGCCGAGGAGCTGAAGCTGCTCGGCAAGCACAAGCGGGACATCCGCATCCTGCCGGTCTACGGCGGCCAGCCTATCGAGCGCCAGATCGCCGCCCTGCAGCGGGGCGTCCAGGTGGTGGTCGGCACGCCCGGCCGCGTCCGCGACCATATGGAGCGCAAGACCCTGAAACTTGACCAGGTGCGCACAGCGGTGCTCGATGAAGCCGACGAGATGCTCGACATGGGCTTCGTCGACGAGATGAAATTCATCCTCGGCGCCATCGAGGCGCCGCACCAGACCCTGCTCTTCTCGGCCACCATACCCAAGGCGATCCTGTCCTTGAGCAAGGCTTTTCAAAACCAGCCCGAGCTGATCCGGGTGGTGCACGAGGACCTGACCGTTCCCGGCGTCGAGCAGACCTATTTCGAGGTCAAGGAATTCCAGAAGACCGAGATCCTGGCGCGGCTGATCGACATCCACGACCTGAAGCGGGCGCTGATCTTCTGCAACACCAAGATCCGCGTCGACGAACTGGTCGAAAGGCTGCAGGCGCGCGGCTACGCGGCCAGCGGCCTGCACGGCGACATGAAGCAGACCTTCCGCGACCGGGTCATGGGCCAGTTCCGCGGCGGGCGGCTGGAGATCCTGGTGGCCACCGACGTCACCGCCCGCGGCCTCGACATCAACGACATCGAAGTGGTGGTCAACTACGACGTCCCGCGCGACGAGGAGTATTACGTCCACCGCATCGGGCGCACGGCCAGGGCCGGCAAGAGCGGCCGCGCCTTCACCTTCGTGGCCGGCCGGGAAATGGCCAAGCTGGCCGAGATCCAACGATTCGCCAAGACGCGCATCCGCCGCCAGCGCCTGCCGTCGTCCGATGACGTCGAGGAGATCCGCAACAGCGCCGTACTGGAAAAGGTCCGCCGGATCATGGAAAGCGAACCAACGAAAAAATATGTCGCCATGGTCGAAAAGCTGACCGAGGACGACCATTCCTCCCTCGACCTGGCCTCGGCCCTGCTGAAGATGGTCATGGAAAAAGACGGCAAGGCTGTCAGCGAGGTTGCCCCCAAGGAACCGCTGCCACGTCTCGACGAGGGCGAGACGGCCCGGCTGATGATCAAGCTGGGCAAAAAACAGGGCGTCCGCCCCGGCGACATCGTCGGCGCCATCACCGGCGAAACCGACCTGGTCGGCCGCCAGATCGGCGCCATCGAGATCCATGACGACTTCAGCCTGGTCGACGTGCCGCAGGCCCTGGCGGCGTCGGTGATCGAAGTCATGAGCCGCTGCCAGATCAAGGGCCACCGGGTCTTCATCAAGCCGGCCAAGGACAAGGACGGCAAAAAGAAGGACAAATAATGATCGCGGAACGCAACGGCGTGTAGCGATCCTTGTGATCGCCCAATTGTTCAATCTTTGCGTAGGGGCAGGCTTCCGTGCCTGCCCTTTTGATTCAAAAAATGAAATCATTCTGAAAAACACAGGGCGGACACAGAGGTCCGCCCCTACGATTCGATCAATAACTCCACCACAGCGTCAGCACCGCGCAGACCAGGGTGATGGCCACGGCGATGACGAAGGTAACGGGAATGACCTTGGTCTCCTCGCCGATGCGGTCGATGCTGGCCGCGGCATTCTGCAGCTTGGCCGGCGAGATGACGCTGGCCAGCCCGCCGCCGATGCCCGAGGCGGCGGCGATGAGGATGCCGTAAGCGCCGATCTTTTCGGCCGTAGCCAGGTGCAGCTTGGTCAGCATGGCGATCGAAGAGGCCTCGGAGCCGCTGACAAAGCCGCCGAGCAGCCCGATGAACGGGGCGATGATCGGGTAGAATTTTCCGAAGAGCGACGCCGCGCCGGTGGCGACCACGGCGATCATGTTCTGCCCGGATGCCAGCAGTTGCCAGTCGCTTCCCTTGCCCGAATGGTTCAAAACGTAGGCCAGGGCGAAGAAGATGGCCGCGGCGAAAACCGGCCGCGGCGCCCGGCGCCACCATTTTTTCAGGGAGACACCCAGCTGCTGCCTGTTCACCTTTAAAAAGGGCATGGCCAGGAAGGTAGCGAACAGGATCCAAAAATAGGCCTGAGAGAGCAAGCGGATCTTTTCGGGAGCCCCGGGGATGACGGCCAGGGGCATGGCCCAGGTGACATTGAAGAGCTTTTCGAAAGGGAGCGCCTTCAGGTTGATCAGCACCGAAAAAACGATCAGCAGCAGCCACGGTGAAGCGGCGGCGAGAAGGCCCATCTTTTTCTCGACGGCCAGGTCCTCCTCCTTCAGCAACGAACGGTCGATCAGGGGACGGCCGCGGAGCTTGAGATAGGCCAGCATGACCGCGACCACGCCCAGCCCGGCGGCGATGCCGGTCAGGGGCACCAGGCCGACGGCGTTCATGCCGATGGCGATCAGGCCGGCGCTGACGCCGGCCAGCACGGTGGGGATGAACCCGCGCCAGATCATCCTCCAGCCGCCGATGATCCACAGCATGCCGAAGGCGATGCAGGTGCTGATAAATGGCATGTAGCGGGCGAACAGGTGGCCGATGTCGTTGACCGGCCGGCCGACGAAATTGGCGAAGACCAGGACCGGCACGCCCAGCAGGGCATAGGTGCAGAGGGCGTCGTATCCCAGGGCCGGCAGGGCGATGGAGATGAACGTGGAATAGCCCAGGGCCAGCATGATCGGCGGCAGGATCGAAACGGGGGTCGCGCCCATGGCGGCGATCAGGGTGCCGAAGCCGATGTTGATCAGTAGCACCTGCACGACCTTGTCCTGCGGCGAGACGGTTTTCATCAGCGCTACCACCCGGGCGATGGCCCCGCACTCGAGCATCACCGTGACCTGGAAGATCGAGGTCGCCACCATCAGGGATATGGGGAAGGAAGCGACCATGCCGCTGGCACTGGCCTTCAGGGCGACGGCCAGGGGCGTTTTGAAATAAAGCCAGGCGATAACGACCGCCGCCAACCAGCCCAGGGCTCCGGAAATGTCGGCGGCTTTTTTCGCCACCACCAGCAGCAGGAATATCAGGATAACCGGCAGCAGGGCCAGCAAAACGGCGATACCGTTCATGGGTCAACTCCTTTGGCTTGAATTCACGGGCAGTCTGGCCATTCGTTAAAAGCGGAAGAACATTTCGAACTGCACCCAGTTGTAGGCGTCGGCGCCGGCGAAATAGAAGCTCCCCGGCTTGAAATTTTCCCAGATGAAGCGGCCGGCCAGGTTCTTGCCGATGTCGTAGGTGATCTTGACGATGAACAGGTCACCGCGGCTTTTTCCGGCGCCGCTGAGCATGGCCGACGGCGCCGTTTTCTCGGCGGCGGCCAGATGGTGCCAGGCCAGGTTCAGCTTGACCTTGTCCAGCGGCTCAAAGACCAGGAGGCCGTAGAGGGAGACGAAATTGGTCCAGTCGGCGATGCGCGTCTCCTTGGCCTGCAGGTAGATGAAGGAGTCGCTCCACTTGGGCCAGCGGCTGAAAGCCGGGTCCCAGCCTTCGTAGCGATTCGTGGCCGGGTCGTCGCCGCTCAGGTAGATGCCGCCCAGGGTCACTTGCATGGGCCGGGGAAAGCGCCAGCCGCTCTTGTAGTCGAGGTGGAAATAGCCGCCCAAGCCGCTGCGGCCGTTATCCCCCCGCGTCCCCAGCTGCACGGCCCCTTCGGCGGTCAGCGCGAGCTTGGACGTGAAGGGATGAATGACGCGGCCGCCGACGACGTGGAGCGCCCCGCCCGGCAGCGCCTCGAAGGCGACGACGTCCTTGCGGAACAGGTAGGCTTCGAGGGCCGTCTTTTTCAACCGGCCGCTGAAGTAAAAGCCGATCCCCTGTTCCTCCTGTTCCAGCAGCGGCTGCTGCACGTCGTTGAGGCGCGGCAGCAGGGTGTCGCTCTTGGGCTGGCGGACCAGGAAGAAAGTCAGGGTGCTTGCGTTTTTCCAGGCGTAGTCGAGGCGCAGGCCGTTGAAATAGCCCGAGCGCGAGCCGTCGAGCGGCCCGCCGTCCATGATCAGGAACCCTTCGCCCAGCACCATGTCCTGGCGGCCCAGGGTGACGGTCAGCGGCAGGTCGCCGGGATTTTTCAACTTGAGGTTCAGCTGATCGAAGAAAACCTCGTTGAAGCCGTAGTTCTTTTTCAGCTTGGGGTCGGACTTGGGGGCCAGGTAGTAGCGGTTCTCGTTGGTCAAACGCAGGTTCACCTCCCATTTGGCGCCGGGCCGCCACTGGCCGATGAGGCTGGTGCGCAGGCGCATGTAAGCGCTCGAATCGCCGTTGCCGTCGTTCAGGCTATAGACGTTGTCCCAGCTCTCCTGGCGGATCCGTTCCCAGAATGAAAATGTGAAGGCGGGTTCTTTTTTTTCTTTTTCCTTTTCCTGTGCCGGCAACCCGGAACCGCTCCACAGCGCGGCCAGCAATACAAAAACAACCAGCGATTTTCCGTTCACAGTCCCTCCAAAAAATATTTTTGCGAGATTGCCCTAGAATTGAAAAAAAACTATATCGCAAAACACTCTCAAATTCAATTGTCATCAATTCTGTAATCGATCGGTATTCGTTTTTAAAAACATGACGGTGTAGTGACAGGTCGCGACCTGTCACTACAAATCCGTTTGGGCAACATCTCCGGCAAGGTGAACGAGTTATGTATTTTGCACAGTTGCATGAGTCTTTGATCGCGATTTACAAACTGAGGAAAAGCCCTTACAATGGCGCGACAGGGAGATGTACCATGAAATTGGCGTGGAAACTGCTGACCGTTTTCGCCCTGGGTGTCGCCGAATTATGGGCCGCCGCTCCGGCCGGCGTTATCATGGGCCTCCATCCGCTCCTGGTCTGCGCGGTGGCTGCTCTGGGAGCGGTCAGTGGCGGCACGGTGGTCATCCTGCTGGGCGAGCGGGTGAAGGCCTGGCTGCAGAAGCGGCGGAAACGCGAGCAACTTGAGGAGCGGCGCGGTCTGCTCTGGCGGGTCTGGCAGCGCTACGGCGTGATCGGCTGGGGGCTCCTGGCGCCGCTTTTGGTCGGCTCGCCTTTGGGCGCCGCATTCGGCCTTGTCCTGGGCGCCCCGCCGCGGCGGCTGCTTGTCTGGCTCGCCGCTGGTTCGGTGATGTGGAGCGTCGTGTTCACGCTCGCCAGTGCTTTCGGCGTGCGGCTGCTCGGGCATCATTGACTTTATTTTTTGCATCCATACAATAAGGCCGATGGAAAACAAGCATCAGCAGGAGGAGAGACAATGAAATCCCGCCGCATTTTCGTCTTTCTGGCCGTCCTGTTCAGCCTGACCGCGCTCGCCGCCGCCAAGGAGAGCGGGGCGCTGACCGTTTTCGTCAACAACTGGGACTCCCAGGTGGCCTTCGGTGACACGTTCACCATCCATGCCCAGATCAATTACCAGAACGTCCCCCTGGGCCGGTCGTTGGTCATCCGCATTATGTCGGCCGACGAGCCGCAGAACGCCTCTCTGAACGCTTCCAGGGTCAATGTCCCCTGCCAGGACGTGAGCAAGCCTGATTGCAGCGGGTTCTACGAAGTCACGTTCCAGGCCCATTTCAACAAGGAGAACTACGGCGAGCGCCTAGTCACGGTCGACGCCATATCCGAGACCTCGGACAGCAAGACCCAGCACTTCCTCGACCAGTACATCCTCAAGATCAGGCTGGTGCACAAACCCACGCTGACGATCGACAAGATCGACGCGCCGCAGCCGCCCGACACGGTGCGGGTCAACGAGCCGGTCCCGGTGCGCGTGACCTTCGGCACCTCGTGGCTGGTCCAGGACAGCAAGGTCAAGGTGACCATCCAGGCCACCAACGGCGGCAGCGGCCAGTGGAGCTGGGAATCGGGAAAGCTCGCCGGCGGCGTGATCAAGACCAGCGAGCCGATCCAGATCAAGCTCGACAAGCCGGGCCGCTGGAGTTTCACCGTCACGGCGGCGACGACCCTCGCCACGGCCCAGCCCAAGACGTTCACCATGGAGGCAGTACAGGAGGCCAAGCGCAAGGTCGGCCCGGTGACGCTCACCTATCCCAAGCCGCCCGAGACCGTCCGCGTCGGCGAAGCGGTGCGCTTCGACGCCAGCGTCGGCTACCAGGACCTGCCGGCCGGCTCGATGATGCTCTTCGTGCTCACCGACCCGGCGACCGGGCAGGACCTCCCGGCCGGCTGGCAGCTCTCGCGCTCGATCGCCGGCGCCGGCTCGTACCGGTTCTCGGGCATGGAGGCCCGCCCGGCGGCGAAAGGGAATTGGCAGCTCAGCGCCCAGGTGCGCCTGCCCAAGCTGAATAAACCCAGCGAGTATAAGACCGAGTGGCAGCAGGACGTCGTGCTCAAGGTCGTGGCCGAGCCCGCCGCCGACGCCCCGGGCGGCAGCAGCGCCATGCAGGCGACCATCACCAGGGTCGACCGGCCCCAGGGGACGCTAAAGCTGGACGAGGTGGTGCCGATCGTCGTCCACATCAGCTACGACAAGCTGGGCACCCTGCCCATCACGCTGAGCGCGACCGTCATGAACCTCACCAGTCACGGCGGTCAAACGGTCTCTTCGCTGCCCCTGGCCAAGAACGGCACCTACACTTTCGCCAACGCCCTGATCAGAGCCACGCCGCTGGGCAAGATCGAGGTGAAGGTGGAGGTCCGAGCGCCCGACGGCCATGTCCTGGCCAAAAAGAAGTTCTACATGAAGGTGGTACACTGACCCGGCGCCTGTTCGGGGACTGACGAATTGACATTTTACTGGCGGAGATACAAAATAGACAGTATGGAGCTTGTGCGCGGGATGGTTCTAACCGACCGTCACGCCGCACGGAACCATCTAGTGCAAAAGCATAGTGTTGCTATAGGAGGTAACAGATGAAAAATGGCTTTTTGAATCGGAAGATGTTTGCAGTTGCATGCGCTGCGCTGCTGTTTGCAGGAATGGGCATGATGGCATTCGCCCAGTACTCGCATCGCGATAGGAAACAAGAGCAGCGGCTGGACTGGATGCAGCATGAGGTGCGGATGGCGGAGTATCGCCAGCACCTGAACCAACAAAGGCTGCTCTACGCGCAGAGCCTGGCGCAGTTGCAGGTGGCAAAGCGCATGGCGCACTACCGTTACCAGCAGCGGTATGAAACGCTGATGCTTCAGCAGCAGAGAGTTTACGAGGCCGTGCGCGTCCATGATGCCCGCAATGACCCTTTCTATCTGACGAGGTTTGACCGCCGTTATAACCGCGGTGGCGTCTTTTACATGACAAATCAATACGGCATCGAGCATATCCATCAGGCGGTACAGCTCGGTTACGCGGAAGGCTACAAAGCCGGGATGGCCGATCGCCAGGATCGCTGGCGTTCCGATTACGAGAGCTGCGATGCCTACCGGGATGCGATCTACGGCTACAACGGCTACTACGTGAGCCGGGACGACTACAACTACTATTTCCGGGAGGGTTTCCGGCGCGGCTATGAAGACGGTTTCAACCGCATATACCGCTATGGCTCCTATGAAAACGGGAAATACGTCGTCCGCCGCAATATCCTGGAGGGGATTGTCGCCGTCGAGATGCTGCGCTGATCACCGGGATCAAAACGTCGTTGCTTTTTTAAAAAACTTTTTGGCCGCGAGTCTCTGCCGCGGGAGCTTCATGCTTACAAAAAGGATTTTTATAGCGGGCTCTGGAAGAAAAAAATAATATTTTCAACGATCCTCCCCAGACGCTCCCTGGCCGTTCGGCGGAATAACCCGGTCGCGCATTATTTAATTGACATTTCAAACATTTACTCTCACAATGAAAAAATTGGTCGCCCTGAAAGTTTTCAGGAGGAATGCATGAAGAAGCTGGTCGTATTATTTTCGTTGTTGGTTCTGGCGACGGCTGCCTTGCCGGCTGCTGCTGTGGGCTCATCGTTCTTGTATTGGGATAATGGACCGCAAGCCCACAAAATGTTGCCCAGGCAAAGCCTGGCGGAATGGCAGGCTTTTTTCGCAGGCGAAATAAAAAAAGGCAATTTGATTCTGGACAACGTGCAAGCCGACGCCAGCGCCGGCATGGTGCATCGCCGTTTCAACCAATTTTACAAAGGCATCCCGGTTTTTGGCGGACAGATAATATGGCATGAAAAGAACGGCGTGTTGGCCGGCATCAGCGGCGAGTATTACCAGATTCAGGCCGTTAATATCCAACCGAAGCTGGATAATCTGGAAGCCGAGAAGCGGTTCAGGCAATCCCTTCCCAGGCAGGATACGCTGGAGTTGACCGAACCGAGCGTGCTTTGCATCTACCCCGTTTCCGATGATGAGTTCCGCCCGGCTTTTCGCATCCGGGTGCGCCTGGGAATGGGGTTTTCCCGAACCGGCTTGGTCGATGCCGCGGATGGCACGGTTTTGCTCTCTTTTTCAAATATCAAAACCGAGCAGGCGGTCATCGGGGTTGGAACTGGCTTTCATGGAGATCAACTGAAACTGGTTCTCACCCAGGATGCCGATGGTTACTGGATGGCCACGGAAGACACAAGCATCCGTCCGGTCAAGCAGTACACGGTCGATTACAATCACAGCATCAATGACAGCCTGGCGGAGATCCCATCCAGCGCCAATGGCGTTTTTGGCACGGACATCGACGTGAATGTTCATGCCTATCTGGGTTGGGTATATGACTACTATTATGTGAGGCATGGCCGTCACGGCTTGGATGGTGCCAATTTAACGATTTTCGCCTATACCCATGTCTTGGGTCCTGGCTTAAGCGATAATGCTTTCTGGAGTTCCGATATGAAAGCCATGGTGTTCCTCGATCCATTGTATACGGACTGGCAAACCGGCGCCGGTCTGGATGTGATCGGGCATGAATTCACCCATGGGGTTACGACGTATACCTCGGGCCTTATTTATCACAACCAATCGGGCGCGCTCGATGAATCCTTTTCCGACATCATGGGCACGGCTATCGAATTCAATTTTCAACCGGCGGGAAACGGCTTCAACAAGGCCGATTGGGTCATCGGCGAGGATATCTTTCCGACTTACAGCAGCTCCAATGGCCTGCGCAGTCTCGCCAATCCCAATGCCTTTTCCGATCCATGCCATTTGAGCCAGTATGCCAATCTTCCTGATACAGAGTCCGGTGATTGGGGCGGCGTGCATACCAATTGCACAATTTTCGGGCATGCCTTTTATTTGCTGGCCAATGGCGGCACCAACGCCGTGTCCCATCTTTCTGTAACCAGCATCGGCATCGACAAGGCTACCCAGATCTACTTTCGGGCCTGGACTTTTTACCTGACTCCGACCGCCAGTTTTTTTAATGCCGCGAATGCCTTGCTCCAGTCAGCCAAGGATCTGTACGGGGCGAGCAGCAGCGTATACGGGCAGGTTTTGCAGTCGATATTTCCGGCCTGGTCGTGCGTGAGGTGTCGGCCGGGATGGTCTTCGACGTGATCGAAAAGAGCGGTTCCTGGTACAAGGTGCAGTTGCCGGCTGATGGCGTCAATCCCGCCCAGAAGGGCTTCATCCATGGGAGCGTGGTGAGCGAATCGGGCGGGAAGATTTCGGAGACCCCCGCGCTCCAGAAGCAGCCCAAAAAATCGGCCAAGCCCCGCCGGGCTGAAATCGAAAAATTCAAGCGCTACTCGTTGCGCGGTTCTTATTTTATGGGGTTTACCTCGGAAACGCTGGCCAGCACCTATGCTCCGACCATCTACCGGGAGCAGGCCAGTTTTGTTACATCCTATGAAGCCAAGAAGGGGAATACCATCGATGCCGCATTGGAGTACAGGCTTTCTCCCGTTCTCGGCGTTGAGATCGGCGCTTCCATCGCTTCCCGGGACGTGGCGGCTGCAATCACCGCCTCGGTTCCCCATCCTTTGCTTTTTGACGCCCCACGCCAGGTCACCGGCAGCCAGGGTTATAAACTGAAGGAAACCGACCTTTACCTGAACCTAGTGTATACCCTCAAGATGAACCGCATCGGCATCGACCTGTTCGCCGGGCCCTGTTATGTCATGGCCGCGACAACGCTGGTGGCGGAGTATCAGGTGACGGATGCCTATCCGTATACCGTGGTGAATGTCACCTACGGCTCCAAGGAAGTAAAAAAGAATGCCATCGGTTTTAACGCCGGCATCGCGGCCGGATATTACTTCGGCAATAGCGTGGGCCTCGTGCTGAGCGCCCGTTATATCGGCGCCAAGGCCAAATTTGATACCGCTACCGATGTCCCGGGCGTTGATTACAAAGTGGGCGGCCTCCAGGCCGGGGTCGGGTTGAAAATTAAATTCTGACAAGTTGCTCCAAAACTGGTAAGCCGGGGAAGGAACTCTCTTATTAAAGCCGCCGTCTTGGCGCTTCAGGCGGCCGAGAGCCGCAGAATTTCAACCAACATGGCCACGGCTTTTTCCATGTCAGCGACATGGATATGTTCCGCGGTGGAATGCTCGTCGCGGGCGCCGATCCCCACCACCGCCATTTCAATGCCGTGGTTGTTGTAGATGGATGCGTCGGTGAAGCCGGTGATGAACGTGGTCTTGGCTTTGATGCCGATTGTGGCCAACGCTTTTTGCGCGGTGATCACGGTCCAGGCGTTCGGGGCGATTTGCACCGCCTTGCAGAGATTGTCGGTTTTGATTGTCACGCTGGCGCCAATCTTCGCCACTTCCCGCCTGATTATCCTTTCCATCTCGGCCGCCAGGGCTTTGGCCTTCTGATGCTTCAGGCTGCGGCATTCGGCTAGAAAACTGGCCGCATCCGGGACGCCGTTGCGGATGATCCCGCCCTTGATCACGCCGACATTGGCCGTCGTCTCGCGGTCGAGCCGGCCCAGCCTCAGGGCGGCGATGGCCTTGGCGGCGGCGACGATGGCGTTGATCCCCTTTTCGGGCTCCATGCCGGCATGGGCCGAGCGGCCCTTGATTTCGACGTCGATGGCGAAATAGGAGGGGCCGCCGATGACGATGGTATCGAGCGTGTCGTTGTCCAGCAGGAAGCCGCGCTTGGCGCGCAGCAGGCGGTAGTCCAGGTTCTTGACGCCCTGCAGCCCCGTTTCCTCCTGGCGGCTGATGGCCACCTCGACCGGCGGCCTGACCTTGGCCACGCGCAGGGCTTCGAGCATTTCGGCGATGCCGGCCTTGTCGTCTGCGCCCAGTATGGTGTCGCCCGCGGAGCGGATTACGCCGTTTACCAGTTTCGGCTTGATGCCCTGGCCGGGCATGACGGTGTCGGCATGGCAGGAAAGGAGGATAGGCTCCTTGCTTTTGCTTTTAATAGCCGGGAGTTTGGCTATCAGGTTGCCGTAAGCGTCCTTTTTTGCGTTGGCCCCCAGTTTTTTGAATTCTTTCAGGAGATAATCGATGAACCGGGCCTCGTTTCCCGACTCGCTGGGAATCCGGACCATGTCCATGAATTGCGTGATCATCCGTTGCGTCATGCTTCACCTCGCAGAATTTGAATTTTCATTGTATTTTACCGGGTCGTTTTTGTAAAGAAAAAGAAAATGGCGGGCCGGTCATCCGGCGTTTGCATAAAGAGCTGGCTTTTGCTATGTTGAGCGATAAGGGTTAAACCTTGCCAAAATTCAGCGGAGGACTCAATGAAAAAGTCGTATGTCATCGGCGTGATCGTCTGGATCTGTTCGTCGGGAATAGCGGCTTTCAGCCAGGACCAGGACGGGCTTTGGCCGAAGTCGGAGCCTTACCGGACCGGGTATCTGCGGGTATCGCCGCAGCATGAGATCTACTACCAGCTGGGCGGCACTCCCGGGGGGATGGCGGTGATGGTCCTGCACGGCGGTCCGGGCGCCGGCTGCTCGGCCTCGGACTTCCGCTATTTCGATCCGAAAAAATTCCATATCGTGCTCCACGATCAGCGCGGCTGCAGCCTGAGCCGGCCCTACGGCGAGTTGCGCGAGAACGACACGCAGCACCTGGTCGCTGACATCGAAAAGCTCCGGCGTCACCTCGGTTTGGGCAAGGTACTGCTGTTCGGCGGCTCGTGGGGCAGCACCCTGGCCCTGGCCTACGCCGAGACCTTTCCGGAGAATGTCGCCGGCATGATCTTGCGCGGGGTCTTCATTGCCAGCCGCGAGGAGATCGACCATTTTTACCACGGCGGCGCGGGAAAATTCTTCCCGGAAAGCTATGCGGCGCTGCAGAAGGCCGTCGACCGGCCGCAGACGCTCAACTATCCGGAGCAACTCCTGGCCAAGCTGAGATCGCCCGATCCGGCGGTGCGAAACAAGGCCGCCTGGGCCTGGACGCGCTACGAATCCAAGCTCGCCTTCCTCAACCTGCCCGACGAGGCGATCGAGAAATGGCTGGTCGGCTTCAACCCCTACGCCTTCGCGTTGCTTGAGAACCATTACATGGCCAACCGCTGTTTCCTGCGGGAGGGGCAGCTGCTGAAGAACGCCGGCCGCATCACCGCCATCCCGACGGTGATCGTCAACGGCCGCTACGACGTGATCTGCCCGCCCTATACCGCCTACCGCCTGCACGCGAAACTGCCCAAGTCAAAGTTGGTGATCGTCGACGCCAGCGGCCATTCGAGCTCCGAGCCCGGCATCCGGGCAGCCTTATTGCAGGCGGTAAGGGATTTTGAAAAAAAATGATCTTGCCTGCCATTTAATCGAGATGTGATACCGGTTCTGCGGAAAATCTGCAAGGGTTGGTTGATGGAGTGCGTTAAAGTGGGGCTGGAAGGCGCGGCCTTTTTTTACTCAGTCGGCATTTTCGCTCATGATACGCTGGATCTGCAGCAGGGGCAGGGCGGTGGTGGTTTTCCCCAGGGGATACTCCTCGTGGCCCGGGTAAACGATGTACTCCTTGCGGCACTGCAGGTCAAGACAGGCGCTGCGAAAACCTTTGCTCACTTCAGGAGCGGCGGAAAACTTGATTTCCACCGCGATCGGTTTTTGCCCGGAATGGCATAGCAGCAGGTCGATCTCGGCGCCGGCCGCGGTCCGGAAAAAATAAGCCTCCCAGCGCGGCGGCAACTGGGCAATGATCTGCTCGATGACGAAGCCCTCCCAGGAATGTCCGACCAGGGGACGCCCCTGGAGGTCGTCCATGGATCCGATGCCGAGAAGCGAATGGAGCAGGCCCGAATCGCGAATAAATACTTTCGGGGCCTTGACCAGGCGTTTTTTCAGATTGGCATGAAAAGGCCGCAATTGGCGAACGAGGAATGTATCTTCTAAGATGGACAAATAATGACGGACCGTTGGGGCCGATACGCTCAGGCTGTTGGCGATCTGGCTGGCGTTCCACAGTTGGGCATGGTGGTGGGCGATCATGGTCCAGAAGTTGCGGAGCTGACCAGCCGGTACGCGGATGCCCAGTTGCGGAACATCTCTTTCCAGGTAGGTCCGGATAAAGGCCTCGCGCCAGTTCAAACTGGACGCCATGTCCGCTGCCAGAAAGCTGTCCGGGTAGCCGCCCCTGAGCCAGAGCAGCGTGACCTGGTCCTCCTTGAACCCTACCTCGACGAGTTGTAACGGAGGCAATTCGTGATATACCACTCGCCCGGCCAAACTCTCTGAAGATTTCCTGATCATATCCGGAGAAGCCGAACCTAAGATAAGGAATCGGCCGGGAACGCGGTTTTGATCGACTATGGCGCGGATAAGGGGAAACAAAGAAGGCATCCTCTGGATCTCATCGATGATAACTAGCGTGTCCTTGTAGCGGTTGAAATATAGCTCGGGCTCCCGCAGCTTGTTCTGGTCGGAGGGAAGCTCGAGGTCGAGATAGACCGCATTCTTGCTTTGCTTTTGGATCAACCGGGCCAGCGTCGTTTTGCCGGTCTGGCGCGAGCCAATGATGCCCACAACCGGGAATTGAGCAAGGGAAGCGACGATCTTTGTTTGTAAGCTTCGTTTTATCATGCTTGCATATTAAAACATTATCTTTCAATTTGCAAGGATAACTATTAGTTTAATAAAAAGTTGGTTTAAAGAGAATTTGCATTATTTGCCAAGGAGAAAAGTAAAAGTGGAGCTGGGGAGGCTCGAACTCCCGGCCTTCTGAATGCCATTCAGACGCGCTGCCAAACTGCGCTACAGCCCCACAGGGAATATTTTATACCATAATTCACTGATTATTGCAATACATTCTTAACGTAGGGGAGGGTTTTAAACCCTCCCCTACATAAACACAAACTGCCTTTACAGGTACTCCATTTCCAGGAACTGGGCGCGGAGCTGGTTGACTTTGTCCTTGACCGTCTGCCCCTTGATGGCCGCGGCGATCAGCTCGCCCAAAACGGCGAAGTCCTTTTCCTTCATGCCGAAGCGGGTCATCTCCGGGGTGCCGATGCGCAGGCCCGAGGGGTTCTGGGCGTCGCTGTCGCCGGGGAGCATGTTGTAGTTGCAGATGATGTCGTTGGCTTCCAGGGCCAGCGCCGCCTTGACGCCGCCGCCGAAGGCGAAGACGTTGACCGCGATCTGGTGCGATTGGGTGTAGCCGAACTCCTTGGCCTCGACCGGCACGCCGCAGGCCTCCAGCGCCTGGGCCAGGGCCACGGCGTTCTTGCAGATCTGGGCGGCGTAGGCCTTGCCGTGGGCCTTCATCTCGCGGATGGCGATCAGCAGCGCCGGCAGGCTGTAAAGGTGGTGATTGCTCGAGGTACCCGGGAATACGCCGCGGTCGGCGGCGCCCCAGTATTTCTTCTCGTTTTCGGCGTCGAGGTTGCCGAGGATGATGCCGCGCTGCGGCCCGGGGAAGGTCTTGTGCGTGCTGCCGGTCAGCCAGGTGGCGCCTTCTGCTAGCGGGTCGTGGAACTGGCCGCCGGCGATCAGGCCCAGCACGTGGGCGCCGTCGTATAAAATGGGGATCTCCAGCTGCTTGCAGATGGGGGCGATCTCCTTGACCGGGTCGGGGAACAGGTAGAGGCTTTTGCCCATGACCAGCATCTGCGGCTTGGTTTTTTCGATCAGGTCGATGGACTGCGATACGTCGATGTGGTAATGGTCCTCGGTCAGGGGAAAGAACTGCAGGCGCACCGAATTTTCCTTGCCCGGCTTCAGCACCTGGCCGCGGGTCTGGATGCGCCGGCCCATGACCCCGAAGAAACTGTGGCTGATGTGGCCGCCGGAGTCGGTGGAGTTGACGATCAGCGCGTCGCCGCCGCGCAGGTAGCCGAGGGCGATGGCCGTGTTGGCGTTGTTGCCGCTGTAGGGCCTGACCTCGGCCTGGGCGCAGCGGAACAAATCCTTGGCCTCCTGGGCGGCCATGGTCTCGATCTGGTCGATGTATTGCGTCCCCTGGTAGTAGCGGTTGATCTTGGCGCCGACGTTGGGGTGGCCCTCGGCGTAGCGGCCCATGAAATCGTTGAGCTGGATGGAGCGGACGGCCGGGCTGGGGGTGTTCTCGCTGGCGATCAAGTTGATGCACTTCTTGCCACGCCACTCGTTCTGCTTGTCGACGATGGCGAAAATATCCTTGCTGTCCACTAGCATGGGGCCTCCTTTTATGGTTTGTTTTTTATTTTCCCGCTTTCGACTTCCCGGCTCAGGAAATCGAGCCGGGCTTGGTGCCGGCCGCCTTCGAAAGATGTTTCGAGGAAGACGTCGACGATGCCCAGCGCCGTCACCGGATCGGTCACGCGGGCGCCGAGGGCCAGGACGTTGGCGTTGTTGTGGCCGCGGGCCGGGCGGGCGTCGTTCTCGTCGCGGCACAGGGCGGCGCGCACGTGCCTGAACTTGTTGGCCACGATCGACATGCCGATGCCCGAGCCGCAGACCAGGATGCCGACCGTGTTGTCCGGGTCGGCCGATACGGCGGCGGCGGCCCTGGCGCCGTATTCGGCCCAGTTGGCGGCCTCGGCGGAAAACGTGCCGTAATCCTTCACAACGTAATTCTGCTCCTGCAGGAATTCCCTGATCTGCTCCTTCAATGCAAAGCCGGCGTGGTCGGAAGCGAGTACAAGTTTCATGCTTGCCTGCCCTTTGGCGATCATATCGTCATGATGGATGAAATTCGATCGCGGTGCTGCGTTCATCTCTATTGGCAAAAATAATATAGATCAGCCTGAAAGTCAATAGCGGAAAAAGCATCTTTTGAGTTTTGCAAAACACATGACTCGTTCACCCCTCCGCGTTTTGTAGTGACTGGTCGCGACCTGTCTCTACGGATTGGACGGGTAAATTCCAATTGTCTTTGTGTAGGGGCGGGTCGGCTAAGGGGTGACCCGCCCTCTGAAACCTCAATTCAATTTGTTCAATAAACGGCTTCGCGCTGCTCTTCCTCGGCGCCGACCTTGATGGCCGGGGCGTCGGTGCGCGGGCAGACGTTTTCGCAGATGCCGCAGCCGATGCACAGGTCGGGGACCACGTAAACCTGCCTCACTTTCTTCAGTTTGCCGCGACACCTCGCGGTATTTGATCGCTTTTTCGGGCACCGGGCAATGCTCCTCGCAGACCCCGCAGTTGTAGCCGTCGGCGTAGGTGTAGCAGGCGCTGCGGTTGATCACCGCCGTGCCGATCTTGAATTGCTTCTTTTCATCCAAGGTGAGGTTGGCCAGGGCATGAGTCGGGCACACCCGGGTGCAGCGCACGCACTCGTATTCGCAGTAGCCGCTTGTCGGGACCAGGAGCGGCGTCCAGAGCCCGTCGATGCCCGCCTGGAGAAGCGCCGGCTGGATGGCGTTGGTCGGGCAGGCCTGCATGCAGGCGCCGCAGCGGATGCATTTTCTGACGAAATCCTTTTCGGCGGCCGCCCCGGGCGGGCGGATGAAGGGGTGGGCTTTCTTTTTTTTGTCGGCCGAAATCTGGGGCAGGGCGGCCGCGACAAGGCCGCAGCCGATGGCGCTCAAAAACTGGCGCCGCTGCGGCAGGACGGCTCCGTCCGTCCCCTTGGGGGAGGCCAGGGCCGGAGTCTGCCCTTTTCGGGGAAGCCCCCAGCGCACGTCGATGGCCGCGGCCGAGCAATCCTTCAGGCAGTTCATGCAGGCCAGGCATTCGGATTTCTGGTAATCCCTGAACGGGCCGCCGTAATAGGTGCTGTGGCCGGCGCAGGCGTTGCATTTGCTGCAGTCCGGGTTTACTTCAAAGTGGAATAGCGAATACTTGGCCAGCCAGCCGTAAAGGGCGCCCAGCGGGCACAGGTAATTGCAGAAGAAGCGGCGGCGGTACAGGTTGAGCAACAGCAAGCCGAAAAAAATCGCGCCGATGGCGAACGCCAGCAGAAAGGTGCGCTGCTCGCCGCTCAGCAACCAGGCGCGGCTGAAATCGTAAAGTGGCTTGACGATTTTCCCGCCGAGACTCTGGCTGGCGGCGCCGCTTTCCAGGGCGCGCTGGAGGAGAAAATTCAGGCCGGGGATGAGGGTGACCGAACTGCTGCGCGTGAGCAGCGAGAAGGGATCGAGCCAGCCCAGCCACTGGGTGGCGAAAAGCGAACCGACCAGCAGCACGATCAGCAGCAGGTATTTCCAGCGCATCGCTGCGTGGCCGGGGATGGTCTTTTCTCTCTTGCGCTTGGAGCCCAGCCAGGTGAAGAACTGCAACAGCGCGCCGAAAGGACAGACCCAGCCGCAGAAAAAGCGGCCGAGGAGCAGGGTCAGAACCAGCGGCACCAGGGCCAGCAGGAATGGGCGCAGGAAAGGGCCGGCCAGGATGTTCACCCAGAGGTTCAGGGGATCGATGTAGAAGAATGCGCCCGTAAGGGGCAGCCGTTCGACCGCGATCCTGCCGCTGTGCAGGAGCAGGAAGAAGAACAGGATGAGGAACAGAACCTGGCTGGCGGCGCGCAGCCGCTGCCAGCGTTTCCCCCTTTTGGCGTCCATGGCCGGTTCAGATGGAAATCGTCTGCATGGCAATCTTGGCCGGTTCGATCTCGCCCATTTTGCGGTTGAACGCCGCTTGCAGGAACTCGACCTGGCGGGGGTCGCTGCCGAAGAGTGCCGCCGCCGCCACGTCGGCGTGCATGATGCTGGTCGAGGCGATGACGGTCTTGCGCAGCTCGACGTCGCTCAGGCGGCCGCCCACCGGGCCGTTGCGCATCAGCACGCGAAAGGCGTCGACCAGCACCAAATGGCTGGTGAAGCCCTTGGCCAGGTCGGCGATGTTCTCGCCCATGTCCCCGTGCAGCTTGCCGCGGTTGCCGCCGACGATGCCGTAGAGGTTTTTCATGGCGATGGTCAACCCGGCGCTGCCGTGGTGCTTGAGGATCGGCACGTTGATGAACTTGTCGACTTCGAGGAAATCGCGGAACACCGGCCATTTGCCCACGTATTCGCCGTGAAAATCGTGGCTGACCAGCCGGTTCTCGTCGCAAAAGCGGACTTCGGCCCCGGCTTTTTTGGCCATGGCCGCGATGCCGCTGCGTTCGTAGCAATCCTCGGCCTTGTGGCAGGTGTTGTCCATGACAATGACTTTCTTGGCGCCGGCGGCAAACGCCAGCTCGATCACCGCCCGCAGCACCTCGGGGTTGGTGCAGGCGGCCTGCTCGACCGTCCGGTTCCAGCCGATGTTGGGCTTGACCATGACCACGTCGGTGCGCGATACGATCTTGTCCATGCCGCCGATGGCGGCGATGGCCCGCTTGGCGATCTCATAGGGCGATTCGCCCTGCACCTGCGCCAGCAACGGCCCGCCCGGCTTGTTCTGGCCGGGCAGGAGCATGGGCAGGGCCAAAGCACTGGAAACCAGCAGGCCGTTCTTTACGAAGGTTCGTCTTTTCATGGGCATATCTTAATCGACGGCGCCCATGCGGTCAATAGCGGCCCTTTTAAAAATTATTTAAAGCTTTTCAGCAGGCTGACCAGGAAGTCCCAGACCTTGCCGATCGATTCTACGTTTATCTTCTCGTCCGGGGAATGGGGATTTTTCAACGTCGGTCCGAAGGAGATCATGTCCATGCCCTCTTTCTTGTCGCCGATGATGCCGCACTCGAGTCCGGCGTGGATCGCCTCCACGTGCGGTTTTTTGCCGAAAAGGCTTTCGTAGACCTTCTGGCAGCGCGCCAGCAGCGGCGATTCCATGTTCGGCTGCCAGGCGGGGTAGCCGTTGCCGCTGACCGCCTCGGCCCCGGCCAGGTGGCCGATGATCTCGATGCGGGTGGTGAGTGCGTGCAGGCGGCTCATGACCGAGCTGCGCTGGCTGGTGACGACCTCCAGCTTGCTGTTGCGGATCTTGACGTTGGCCAGGTTGTTGGAGGTCTCGACCAGCCCGGGCATGTCGGTGGACATGGCGGCCACGCCGTGCGGCAGGGCGAAGATGAGGTTGCAGACCTTCGGGCTGCTTTCAGGCGTAAGGGCGCGCTTGCCGGTGGTCTCCGGCATTGGTTCCAGGCTGAGCTTCAGGTTGGGGTCGGTATTCTTGAATTCCTTCCTGAAAACCTGGTCCAGGTCGGCGACGGTTTTTTCGAGATTCTTGAAGCTGTCCTTGGCGAAGAAGATGTCAGTCCAGGCGTCGCGCGGGATGGCGTTGTGGGCGGTGCCGCCGGCGATGTCGGCGATGCGCAGGTCGCTTTCCTTCTGCAGCTGCAGCAGGGCACGCACCAGGACGCGGATGGCGTTGGCGCGCTCCTCGTTGATGTTGACCCCCGAGTGGCCGCCGGTCATGCCGCCGGCTTTCAAGCGGGCCATGACGTAGCCGGCCGGCGGGTCCTCGTACTGCAGCACCAGCGCGATGTGCGTGTCGCGGCCGCCGGCGCAGCCGACGGTGAAAACCCCTTCGTCCTCGGAATCGACGTTGAGCAGGATCTTGCCGTTGATGAAATCGCCCTGCAGGGCGTTGGCGCCGGTCAAGCCGGTCTCCTCATCGACGGTGAAAAGCAGTTCCAGGGGCGGGTGGTCGGCTTTCTTGTCCAGGGCCAGGGTCATGGCCATGGCCAGGGCGATGCCGTTGTCGGCTCCCAGGGTGGTCTTGTCGGCCATCAGCCATCCGTCGGCGAAAACGAAGTGGATCGGGTCCTTGGAGAAGTCGTGGGGGGAATCGGCCGTTTTTTCGCAGACCATGTCCATGTGCCCCTGGATGACGACGGTCGCCGTCTTTTCGTAGCCCGCCGTGCCCGGGACTTCGATCAACACGTTCCCCACCTTGTCCTGCTTGGCGGCCAGGTTGTTTTTCTTGGCCCAATCGACCAGGTACGCGGCTATTTTTTCTTCATTTTTCGAGCAGCGGGGGATGGCGCTGATCTCTTCGAACAGGGAGAGGATTTGTTTGGTCTTTTCGTGCTTGATATTCATTGATACTCCTTTTTAAAAAACTACATACATAAATTCAAAGAAACAAACAAAAACATCTAGTGATGGTATAGTTTCACTAGATGGCTTCAGCGAATTACTGGATTTGCTGAAACCATAGTGAAACTATAAATAAAAAAATCGTATTTGTCAATCATGAATTTTTTGGCCGCGGCCGCCGGGACCGTTCGCGGCTTCTTTTTTCCTCGCCGTTGGTCTATAATGAAATTTGCCTGCACGGCGCCATTGAAAAAATGGACCGCCAGCGAGGTGAACGTGCGCAACCCGGCAATGGCGATGAAAAACAACATTGGCCGCGGCTTTTTCCTGGCCGCCGCCCTGCTCGCCTTTTTCGCCCGCGCGGGCGCTGAGGGGTGGTTGAACGAGGATCAGGTGCGCCAGGCCATGCGTGCCGAGGCCTACCGGCTCCTGGCCCAGAAGATCGACTCGCTGCACAACGGTTCAGCGGGCGGTTTCGACTACCACATCGAGCAAGCCTACGAAAAAATAAAGAACCGTCTCCCCGACGGCCCGCTGTCGGCCAGCGAGCTGGAAGTCTGGCTGCATGGGTTCCAGCCCGACCCCGGCCAAAGGCCTGCCGGTGGTAATGAAAATGAATTCCAGCTCCTGATCGATCAATTCATCCTGGGCATGTCGCTGGAAATCATCAATACCCTGCAGTACGAGTGCGAGCAGGTCGAGGACCTGATCGCCCGGGTGGCCAAGATCGCGGCCGAGTTGAAAAAAGCTCCCCATCCCGACCGGGAAGCGCTGGGTGCGGCGTTGGAGAATTCGGACTTGACGAGAAAAACGCAGGCCATCGTGAAAAACATCGACCGCCGCTGGCGCGTCCCGGATGCCGGTGCCGACGATTTCGCCGCCTACAGTGTCTGGAAAAAAAACATGACCGGCATCAACGCCGACAGGGACCTGCGCCTGGTTTTTGAGCTCGGCGGCCGTTACCGCCCGCGCTACCCCTTCCTCGACCAATTCATGGGCGAGTACCGCCGCCTGGCCGAGGCGTTCCGCCAGGCGGTCATCGATCTGAACGCTGTGCTGGTCGACAATGGCGCCGCTGACGAAGCGATTGACTGAGGCGATAGTCACACTCGATGATTTCAGCGTATTCCCGACTTGCTGAAATCATAGTGTGACTATAGTGTTGGTAGGCCTTAGCCGAGCCGGGCCTGGAAGCGCTCGAGAAATTCCCCCTCGGAAAAGATGTGCTTCATGCCGAACTGGTGGTTGGAATTGGCCGAGAACTCCCGGATGGCGGCGGCGATGAAATCGAAGTTGGTTTCCGGATCGCTGCCGGCATTGCAGATGTAGATGGAGCGCAGCAGGTCGATCTGGTTGCTGAGCTCGTCGCGCAGCGTCGGCTGCTTGGGCGCGGGCTGATTTTTCGACGCCAGGCCGCACAGGTCGCGCAGGAAGTCGTCGCTGGCCAGCGCCCTTTGCGGGGCCTCCCTTTTCTGGTAGTGGCGGCACACCAGGTAGGGGACGCCGGTTTCGCTCGATCTTCTGATCTCCTCGTTCTCCACCACCCAGCCCAGGTTGCGGAAGCTCACCCGGCTGGAAACGGTGTGGAAGATGTTCTCCACCAGCGGCTGGATGGTATTCTCGACCGATTCGGCCACGGTATTGAACTTGTTCAGGACGTAATACACCTTGAAATTTTCCACGTAGTAGCGGAAGACGCGGATGAAATTGTCCTGGGGGAACTGTTCCGCCGCTTCGTTGATGAAATCGTCCAGATTTTTGCCTTCGGGGTCTATGCCGTGCTGCAGGAAATCGTGCAGGCGCCGGAAAAGCGGCGCCGGCTGTCCTTCCTTGGGAAAATACCTCTCAAGGACCAGGGGGGCGGAGATCATGATGTTCAGCATGCGGAAGAGGATGGCCTTGGCGATCTCGGCCGCCGCCAGGGTGGCCGCCCGCATCCCTGGCGTGAACAGGATGATGCCGCTGTTGGAGATGGGCAGGAAATCCAGGACATGGGTGTCCAGGCCCGCTTTCAGGTCGATGATCACGTACTCGGCCCGCAGCGTGTTGATGCCCTGGACCAGCTTGTTTTTGGTGGCGGCATCGAAATTGACGATGTCGTGGACAAAGCCGCCCGGCGAGGCGATGAAATTGAACCTGGCGAAGGCTTGGTCGGGATCCATCCGCGCCGGCAGCGCCTGCCGGCATTCCTCCAAGGAGATTCCTTTTTTGAGGAAATGGAAGAGATCCTTTTCCACCGGCGCGTTCAGGAAATGCCTCAGGCTGGATGTGCCCGTGTCCAGGTCGATGAGGACAGTGGGCTGGGTCTTGGCCAGCGCCAGGGCCAGGTTCAGGGCGAAGGTCGTCTTGCCGACGCCGCCTTTTCCCGACGAAACCGGCAGGATCCTCATGGCCGCGCCGTTTTAGTCCAGCTTCTTGATGCTGGGAAAAATCCTGTCGCGCAGCGGGGCATACTGCTCCCGTTTGTCCTTTTCCCAGCCGATGGCGCACAGCAGCACCGACTCTTTCACCACGATCAGCGCCACTTCCACCGTCCAGGTCTTGTCGTCGCGCTGGCCTTCACCGCTGAAAAAATCGGCCGTCATGCCGTTCAGTTCGCCCTGGCGCACGTCCGAAAGTGCGTTGAAATCGTCGACCTCTTCCTTCAGGATAAGGGCATTGTAGGTCCTCAGGGCCCCGGGCAGGTTGTTTTCCTTCAGCAAAAGCTGCAGCACGCAGAACGCATCGTAATGCGGAGCGTCGGCGTACAGGGCGCCGATCTCCTCTTCGCTGTCGATTTCCCAGCCGTCCGGAAACCAGACGGAAACGCCGCCGACATGGTTTTTAAAGATCTCGGCGCCGGCCGTCGCGCCGGCTGCAGCGAGCAATATGACGAATGCCAGGAAGGGTATCGTTTTTTTCATTCCCTCGCGCTCCTTTTCATCATCGCCTCCTGGGGCAATATAGACCAGGCAGCAATAAAAATCAATAGCCGCGGCGGCGATCCCGCTTCGGGAAAAACCTTTTTACAGGGCGCTCTTTTTGATGGTGACGGTACGGTCGGGCATTATTTCCCGGACCAGCGCCAGCGCGGCTTTGGTCGTGCCGCTGCTGAAATACTCGCTGTTCCCGGCGGCAGGGCCGGGATTGAGCCGGCCGCCGATCAGCAGGCGGCGCCACAACTGTTTGGCCACCGCCTCGCCGGTGTCGATCACATCCACGCCGGGGCCGCAGATGGCGGCGATCGGGCCGCGCACGAGCGGATAGTGGGTGCAGCCGAGCACCAGCGTGTCGATGCCTTTGTCCAGCAGCGGCCGTAAATTTTTCTTCAGGATGGCTTCCAGGCGCGGATCGTCGAACCGACCGGCCTCGATCAGCTCCACCAGGCCCGATACCGGCTGGGTGTACACCTCCAGCCCGGCCGAAAAATTTTCCAGCAGCCGGGAAAAGCGCCGTCCCTTCAAGGTCAACGGCGTGCCCAGGACGCCGACCCGCTTGTTCCGGCTTAAGCCCTGGGCGACCTTCAACGCCGGCTCGACGCCGATAATCTCCCAGCCGGGGAAGGTCAGGCGCAGCAGTTCCAGGGCCGCCTCGCTGGCCGAATTGCAGGCCACGACCAGCGCCTTGGCGCCGCTGTCCAGCAGGAAGCGGCTGATGGCCAGGGAGCGCTGGCGGACAAACTCCACCCCCTTGCTGCCGTAGGGGCAGTGGGCCGAATCGGCGAAATAGAGCATGTTTTCAAAAGGGAGGATGCGCCGCGCGGCCAGCATGACCGACAGGCCGCCGATGCCCGAGTCAAAAAATCCGATCAGTGCCGTCAGTGGATCTATTTTGCCTTGTTTTTCGCTCATGACCTTTCCCGCTGATTATACATCATTATGGTTCCTGGCGCATCCGCTTTTTGCTTGACAAACTTCCCTTTGGTTTGTACCATGAACCAGCCACGAAGAGAGGCGGTCAACCATGGATGAAAAGGAAAGCACGCGGGAACTGGTCGTCGTCGACGTCAAGCACTATAAAAAGGTCAAGAAAGCCCTGCACGAGAGCGAGGAGCGCTACCGCCAGCTCTTCGAGAACGTTCCCATGGGCATCTACCGCACCACCCCCGACGGCCGCATCGTGGACGCCAATCCGGCTCTGATTAAAATGGCGGGCTTCGCCTCGTTCGCCGAACTGTCATCCTTGAATTTGAATGAAGAATACGCTAAAGCGGGCCTGGACCGCAAAGAGTTCAAGAGGTTGATTGAGCGCGACGGCTGGGTCAAGGGGCTGGAGTCAGTCTGGCGGACGGCCGACGGACGTGTCGTCCATATCCGTGAAAACGCCAAGCTCGTCTGCGGCCAGTCTGGCGAGGTGTTTTTCGAGGGAACGTTCGAGGACATTACCCAGAGCAAACTGGCCGAGGAGGCGCAGAAGTTAAGGACACAGCAGCTGGAAATCATCAATGCCATTGTTTCTTCGGGTAATACCAGCGATTCGCTCGATGAACTGCTCGCGGCCATCCTGGACAATGTGCTCAAAACGTTGGGATTCTCAACAGCGAGCATCTTTTTCTACGATCATGACGCCAGAAAAGCGCAGGTAATGGCCTCCCGGGGCGTGCCGCAAAGCCTCTTTCTGAATAAAAAGTACATGTCCATCGACAGCATGCCCTTTTCCCAGGTGCTGCTGCACGGAAAGCCCGTTTTCGTCGACACCGTCCCCAAAGTCATTCCTGATCTGTCGCGCAAATTGAAATGGAAAACGGCCGCCTGCATCCCCATGCTTTCCAGGGGGCGGGTGGTCGGGGCCATCAGCGTGGCTAGCAGCGATCGTGCTGCCTTCAGCCCTGAGGAAAAAAGCATCCTGGAACTGATTGGCAAGGAGGCTGGCACCCTGGTTTCCAAGCTGCAGACCGAGGCGGCCCTGCGCGAGAGCGAAAAGTACTACCGCACCCTGATCGACACCTCGCCCGACATCCTCGCCGTCACCGATTTGGAAGGAAACCTGCGCATGGTCAACCAGCGTTTCGTCAGCCTGAGCGGTTATTATTTGGATGAAATCATCGGCAAAAATTCGTTCGATTTCGTATCTGAAACCGACCTTGCCCAGTTCGTAAAAAATATAAAAAAATTTGTCAAAACCAGAAAGTTGAGCAACATCGAATATGGTTTTAAGAAAAAAAACGGCGAAGTCGTTCCTGTAGAATTGTCCGCTGCGCTGCAATTTGATCATCGCGGCAAGCCCAACGGTATGATCGGGTACGGCCGCGATATCAGCGAGCGCAGGCGGGCCGAGGAGCAGCTTCGTTTTCTGAGTTCCATCACCGAAAATACTTCCGATGCGATCCTCGTCACCGATGCCGATTTTGCCATCACCTATATCAACAAAGTGGGGGAGCAATTTTTCGGTTATAGCTTGGATGAACTGAAAGGCAAGACACCGGATATCTTCAATGCCGAACCCAGGGCGCAGCAGATCCAGCAGGAACTTTATAAAATTGTCGCCTCCGGAAAAATCCACCTGGGAGAATCGCTGAACAGGCGAAAGGACGGTTCGACTTTTTACTGCGAATACAAGGTCATGCCCTTGAAAGACAAGCACGGGAAAATCTATGCCTATTTAGCGGTGCAAAGGGACATCAGTGAGCGCAAGCGCAACGAGGAAGCGCTGCGCCAGAGCGAAAACAAGTACCGGGAGCTGGTCGAGAACCATAATGACGTAATTTTCTCTGTTGATATATCCGGAAAAATAGAATACCTTTCACCTGCGATTCGCCGGGTAACAGGTTACACCCCCGAAGAAGTTACCGGCAGAAATTTATTCGATTTTTTTAATCCGGAGGACCGGAAACGGTATGGCGAGCAGATGCAGCAGACCGCAGATAGCGGCAGCAGCGTTGGGGAATTTCAAATCACGGTCAAGGACAAATCCAGCAAATGGGTCATGGCATCCAGCCGGAGCGTCGTGGAGAACGGCAGAATTGTCGGTATCCGCGGGATCATGTCCGACATCAGTGAGCGCAAGGAAGCCGAGAGCAAGCTGCTGGCTTACCAGAAGCAGCTGCAGGCCCTGACGTCGGAGATAATGCTGGTCGAGGAGAGGGAACGGCGGCGCATCGCCTCGGAACTGCACGACCATATCGGCCAGAACCTGGCCCTGTGCAAGCTGAAAGTGACCGCCCTGGAACAGAACCTGGACGATGAGACCTTGAAAGGGGAATTGACCGAGGTGCACCGGCTGCTGGAAGGCAGCATCCAGGACGCCCGCTCGCTGATCTTCGATCTCAGCCCGCCGGTGCTCTACGAACTGGGCTTCTCGGCCGCGCTGGAATGGCTGGCCGAAAGGATGCAGGAGCAGTTCCGCATCCCGGTCGAATTCGAAAGCCGGCTCAAGGACCCGGAATTGAAGAGCGACCAGCAGGTGATCCTGTTCCAGGTGGCGCGCGAACTGCTGATGAACGTGGGCAAGCATTCGCAGGCCAGTCAGGCCAAGATCATCCTCGCGCAGGAGGGGCCGTTCCTCAAGCTCCAGGTCAACGATGACGGCGTGGGCTTCGACGCCTCGCAAGTATTCGCCCCGCGCGAGCCGGACGGCGGCTTCGGCTTGTTCAGCATGCGCGAACGTTTGAATTATCTCGGCGGCAGGCTGGACGTGAAGTCGAAGCGCGGCCAGGGCTCGCAGATCACCGTCAGGGTCTCGCTGCCGGTCGCGGCCGGGGGGTCAAAAGGAGAGCCATGAGCGTGAAAATCCTGATCGCCGACGATCACAAGATCATGCGCGACGGCCTGCGCCATCTGCTAGAAAATGAAAAGGGGATGGAGGTCGTCGCCGAAGCCCAGAACGGCCACGAAACCGTTCAGCTGGCCGAGCAACTGCGGCCCGATATCATCATCATGGACGTTTCCATGGACGGCCTGAACGGTATGGATGCCACCCGCCATATCATCGGCAAGGGGCTGGGCTGCCGGGTGATCGCCCTGTCGATGCACGCCGACAAGCGCTTCGTGGCCGGGATGTTCGAAGCCGGGGCCATGGGCTACCTGCTCAAGGACTGCGCCTATGACGAGCTGGTCAAGGCGATCCAGCAGGTCCTCTCCGGGCACACCTACCTGTGCTCCATGATCTCCGGGGTGGTGGTCCGCGACTATGTCCAGCGCCTGCGCAAGAGCAAATCCCCGCTGCTGAGCTTGCGTGAAAAGGAGATCCTGCAGCTGCTGGCCGAGGGCCACAACACCAAGGAGATCGCCGCCAGGCTCAAGGTCTCGACCAAGACGGTGGAGACCCACCGCCAGAATATCATGAACAAGCTGAACATCTTCAACATCGCCGAATTGACCAAGTATGCCGTGCGCGAGGGGATCACCTCCCTGGAAGTATAAGGAACTGCCCCAATCGACTATTTTTTCGCTCAGGTTTTTCGAAGGCAAAAATCAGGAATTCCCCGATTGTTTTCACCCAATTCGGATGTTATTGATATAGCAATAAATCTTACTTAGGGTCACAATGTAAGGGGGGAGAGGCGGATTTTTCGGATTGCTGGCGAGGATATTTCCATAATTTGACCGCTAAAAAACTTTCGTTGCCGACGTTTTCCGTGTTATAATTTTCCCATGGGCAAGAACGCCAGCAAGAATTTCGTCAATCAGTTCAAGAATACGAGGCGACAGACTCGGATCGAGCAAAAGAGATTCGTTAGAAGCCCGTCGCGGCCGCTGAAAAAATTCTTCCCCGCGCAGCCCAAAAAAGAAAAAAATCCCGATAGCGGCGATAAATAATGATTTTCAGCCGCTTATCTTGCTTTCGGGCGAGATTTCGAGTACATTATAGGGTGGTGTTCAAGAAACTCTTCACATTTTACCTTGTCCTGCCCGCCGCCTTCGTCATGGCCAAAGGTCCGGTCAGGCTGCAGAACATCCGCTACTACGCCTACGCCGAATACACGCGCGTGGTTCTCGATTTGAGCGCGAGCCTGAAAATTTCCGAGAAAGTGATCACGCGCGGCGACGGCGGCCGGCTGTTTTTCGACCTGAAAAATTGCCGTTTTGCCGCCGCATACCCGCAGGACAAAAAAAATGAGATTCAAATCAAAGCCGGCAACCTGAAGGAGGTCCGCATCGGGAGGTTGAACAATAAAACCATCCGCGTGGTTTTCGATTTCGACCGCATCGGCAAGTATACCCGCTTCTACCTGACCTCGCCTTTTCGCATCGTCTTCGACATTTACCGCCAGGCCACGTTCGTCAGCCGCGCCCAGGAGAAGTGGCAGCCGGCCACGGAAACCGCCGCCGGCGCAGGCAATCCCCCGAATGGACGCCAGCCCGGGGGGCCTGGCAGCCCTTCCATCGCCCGCCAGCTGGGGCTCGGCGTGCACCGCATCGTGATCGACCCCGGCCACGGCGGCAAGGATCCGGGCACGGTCAACCGCGCTCTGGGCCTCAAGGAAAAGGACATCACCCTGGATATCGCCAAGCGGCTGAATGCCATATTGAATGAGCATGCCGAGCTGGAAGTCATCCTGACCCGCCCCCGCGATGACTTCGTGGCATTGGAGGAAAGGGCGGCCATCGCCAATTCCAACCAAGGCGACATTTTCATTTCCATTCACACCAACTCGGCGCCGCGCCAGACCGCCCG
>JAPKZL010000194.1 GCA_026393795.1 Candidatus Aminicenantes bacterium
CGCCTGATCGACGAAGAGAAGAACCAGGTCGGCATCGTCCCCATCGCCCAGGCCCTGGCACTCGCCAGGGAAAAAGAGCTGGACCTGGTCGAGATCTCCCCCGAGGCCAAGCCGCCGGTCTGCCGCATCCTGGACTACGGGAAGTTCCTCTACGCGCTGCAGAAAAAAGCGCATGAGGCCCAGCGCCACCAGCGCAAGATCCTGATCAAGGAGATCAAGTTCACCCCGGTGATCGGCGAGCACGACGTGGAAGTCAAGCTGAAGAAGATCAAGGAATTCCTGGCCGAGGGCAACAAGGTCAAGGTGACGGTCTGGCTGCGCGGGCGCCAGAAACGGAAACCGGAGATGCTGGACGTGATGGTCGGCCGGGTCATGGAAATTTTGAAGGACATGGCGGAGATCGAAGCGCCTCCCAAGCGGGAGGGCTTTTTTTGTCATATCATGATCGGAGCAAAAAAAGGAGGAAAAGATGCCAAAACTAAAAACCCATAGAGGCGCCCACAAGCGATTGAAAGTGACGGCCAATGGGAAAATCAAACGCAGCAAGGCTTTCGGGTCGCACCTGTTGACCAAGAAGAGCTCCAAGCGCAAACGGGGCTTGAAGCAGTCGACGCTGGTCGCCAAATCGGAATTCAAGAAAATGAAGGAATTGCTGCCTTATTCGAAATAGGAGGACACTATGCCGCGAGTTACCCGAGGAAACAAAAAACTGTTGCGCCGGAAAAAAATACTGGCCATGGCCAAGGGATTCTGGGGGGGCAAACGCAAGAACTACCGTTCGGCCAAGGAATCGGTCGAAAGGGCGATGACCTACGCCTACCGCGACCGCCGCAACCGCAAGCGCGATTTCCGCACCCTGTGGAACGTCCGCATCAATGCCGCCATCCGCGAGTTCGACATGAGCTATTCGGTCTTCATCAACCATTTGAAGAAAGCCGATATCCGGATCAACCGCAAGATGCTGGCCAACCTGGCCGCCACCGAACCCGAAGCGTTCAAGACCATCGTCGAAAAAGTCAAGCCAGCGGTATGATCGATGCACTCAAAAGAGAGATTGAAGGAGTCAAGCGGTCGTTTGTAAAGGAAATCGAGCAGCTTCAATCTCCCGAAAATTTCGTCGCCCTGAAAGAGCGCTACTTGAGCAGGAAAAAGGGCGTCATCAACCGGTACCTTTCCCGGTTGAAGGATTTTGCCGCCGCCGAAAAGCCGCAGGCCGGTCAGGCGATCAACCAGCTCAAGGAGTTCATCGAGAAAACTTTGGCGGAAAAAGAGGAGCGGCTGGGCGGGCAAGGCCGGGACGCCGCGGAGTGGCATGACTGTTCCCTGCCCGCGTCCGATATTCCCCTTGGCCATTTCCACCTGATCGCCGACATCCAGCGCCGCATCGAGGACATCTTCCTGCAGCTGGGCTACGAAATCGCCCACGGCCCCGAGGTCGAGCTCGAGGACTACAACTTCACCAAGCTGAACATCCCCGAGCATCACCCGGCCCGCGACGAGCAGGACACCTTTTTCCTGGAGGGCCATGACGAGCTGCTGCTGCGCACCCACACCTCGCCGATGCAGGTACGCTACATGCTGGCCCACCAGCCGCCTATCAAGATCATTTCCCCGGGCAAGGCCTTCCGCAAGGACGATCCCGACGCCACCCACTCGCCCTGCTTCCACCAGGTGGAGGGGCTGCTGGTGGACCGCGGCATCAATTTTTCCCATTTGAAAGGAACCCTGGAGGTTTTTTGCCGCTCATTTTACGGAGCCGATGTGAACCTGCGCTTCCGGCCCGGCTACTTTCCCTTCACCGAGCCCTCGGCCGAAGTCGACATCAGCTGCTTCTTGTGCCAGGGCGGGCGCAACGATTGCCGCGTCTGCAAGGGGAGCGGCTGGCTGGAGATCCTGGGCAGCGGCATGGTCCACCCCCAAGTCTTACGCAACTGCGGCATCGATCCCGAGGCATACTCCGGGTTCGCCTTCGGCATGGGCATCGAGCGCGTGGCTATGATCAGGTACGGCGTGCCGGACCTGCGCCTGCTCTATGAAAACGACCTGCGTCTGCTGGGCCAGTTCGGGTGACCCATGAAGATCAACATCGAGTACCTGAAAAATTTCGTCGCCTTTGACCTGGAGGGCCGGGCACTGAAGGAGCTCCTGGCCGGCATCGGCCTGGAGACGGAGGAGGCCCTGGAGGTCGACGGCCAGACCGTATTGGACCTGGAAACCACCCCCAACCGCCCCGACTGGCTCTCGCACTACGGCATCGCCCGTGAGATCGCGGCCAAGGACGGCCGCTCGCGCTTCACCCCCATAGATCTCTCCGGGGTGGAACTGATCCCCAACCAGGATGGTTTTTCCATTCAGATCGAGAATCCTTCCGACTGCTGGCGCTACAGCGGCTGCATCGTCCGCGACCTGCGCGTGAAGGAGTCGCCCCCCGAGGTCCAAAAGCTTCTCGTCTCTCTCGGCCTGAGGCCGATCAGTGACATCGTCGATATCTCCAACCTGGTGATGATGACCTGCGGCCAGCCGCTGCACATCTTCGACCTCGATCGGCTGCAGGGCGGGCAGGTGCGGGTGCGCCGCGCCCGCAGGGGGGAGACGCTGCGCCTGCTCGACGGGCGCGACGTCGCCCTGGACGGAAACCATCTGCTGATCGCCGACGCCTCGCGGCCCCTGGCCCTGGCCGGGATCATGGGCGGTCTGGATTCCGGAATCACCGCCGAAACCCGCCACATTTTCATCGAGAGCGCCTGCTTCGACTCGGTGGTAATCCGCCGCGGCGCGCGCTCCCTCGGCCTGAAGACCGATGCCAGCTACCGCTTTGAAAGGGGAATGGATGTCCAGGCGACCGTCCCGGCCATCAAGATGGCCCTGCAGCTTCTGGCCCGTTCGCAGGGCGGCCCGCTGCTCCCGTCGTTCTTCCAGGATGCCTATCCCCGTCCCCGCATCCCGGCCGACATTCGCCTGGACAAGGACTACCCGGGCCGGCTGACCGGCATCGACATTCCCGAACAGACCAGTGCGGCCATCCTCGGGCGCCTGGGCTTCACGCTGCGCGACCAGGGCGGCCACTGGCTGGTCACCCCCCCCAGCCACCGCGTGGACGCGGAATGCAAGCAGGACCTGGTTGAGGAGATTATCCGCATCCACGGCTACGGCCACCTGCGCGGCGAGGTGCCCCTGGCGGCCAACCTCGAACTGCGCATCGACCGCAAGCGCGACGTCGTCCGGCGGCTGAAGAACCAGCTAATCGACTTCGGCTTTAACGAAGTGATCAATTACGTCTTCCAAGCTCCCGAGGAGAACCTGATGGCCGACCCCGGGGGGAAGCCGCTGTTCCTGAAGAATCCGCTGGGGAAAGATTTTTCGGTCATGAAGAATTCCCTGCTGGCCGGCCTGCTGAAGAACACGGCCGCCAATGCCAACCAGTCCTTGGAGCAGGTAGCCTTGTTCGAGATCGGCAACGTGTTCAGCCAGGAGAAAGGGCGCGTCACGGAAAGCCAGCGGCTGGCCGTCAGCGCCTGCGGTCTGCGGCAGAAGAAGGACTGGCGCCTCGTTGGCGAGGTCTTTGATTTCGCCGGCTTCAAGTCGCTGCTGACGGCGCTCGGCCGACGGCTGCGCCTGGAGCTGGGTTTCAGAACGGCGGCGCACCCCGTTTTCGCGGGCGATTCCTGCTTCGTTGTCCTGGCCAACGACCGGGAATGCGGCGTGGCCGGCGAGGTCGCTCCCGGCTTCAGCCGTTTCTACAAGCTGGAGCGGCCGGTCTTCGCGGCCGAGATCGACCTGGAAGCCCTGGTCGCGGAGGCGGGTGAGAGCCGCTTCCGACCCTGGAGGCGCTACCCCTCCGTGCGCCGCGACTTCACCTTCCTGATGCCAACGGCCGTGCGCTACGAGCAGCTGGCCGAGACCATCGAGCGCCTGCGGCCCGAAACGCTGGAGAGCTATGAGCTGACCGACGTCTTCCGCGGCGCCTCGGTCCCCAAGGACAAGGTCAGTTTCTCCATGGCCTTCATCTACCGCGTTGCCGAACGGACCCTGACCCACGACGAGGTCAACGAGATCCACCGGGAATTCGCCGGCAAGCTGGCGGGAAAATTGCATCTAATTCAACGCTAAGGAGTATCGCCCATGAGTTTAAAGGATTTTGATAAACTGGAAGAAAAAATCAGCCGCATGGTGCACGGCTTGAAGGCGCTGCGCGAGGAAAACCAGAAATTGAAGAAGGAGCTGCACGCGATTCGGCAGGACTCTTCGCAGCGCGACGGCGAGAAGAACGAGATCAAGAAGAAGATCGCCGCTCTGATCGAGCTGGTCGATTCGATCGAGGAATAATGGCCAAGGAAGTGGAAGTCCAGATCACCGGCAAGCGGATCGTGTTCCAGCTGGCCGATGATGTCAAGGTCGACGAGTTCATGCGCGTGGTGGAATACGTCGAAAACAAAATCAATAAAATAAAAAGCAGGATGAATGAATTGGATTCCCAAAAGCTGGGACTGTTAACTTCGATAAACATCGCCCAAGATTTGTTTATCTTGAAGAAAGAAAACGAAAAGCTTGCGCAGATACTAGGCAGGATTGATACGTTGCTGGCGCCTGAAAGCGAGGATGGAAAGTTAACTGTCAGTTTGTCATCCTGAAAAGGAGAAGGACAATGGTCAACGGTGTCGTTTTTGTCATACTCGGAGTCTTACTCGGCGGCGGCGTCGTTTTTTTATTCAAGCGGATGATCTTCGCCGGTGAATACGCGAAGATTGCAGCCTACAAGTCCCAGCTGGAGAGCAAGAACCAGGAAGAGATGGCCCGCGCCAAAAAACAGTCCATGCTGGAGCTCAAGGAGGAATTCGCCGAATGGAAGAACGAGTACAATCGCAAGCACAATGAGAACATCACCCGCCTGAACGTCATGGAGAAGCGCCTGATCCAGAAAGAGGAGAACCTGGACAAGCGCTACAGCAACCTGGACAACAAGGAAAAGGAACTGAAGAAGAAAGAGCGCGAGCTGGACATCCAGGAAGAGGAAACCTCGTTCTTGAAGAACAAGGTGAACAAGCTGTACGAGGAGCAGAAGCAAAAGCTCGAAGATATCTCGGGGCTGACCGTCCAGGAAGCCAAGGAGATGATCGTCAAGCAGTACGAGGGCGAAGCCCGGCTCGAATCGGCGCAAAGACTGAAGCTGATCGATGAGGAATTGAAGAGCAAGAGCCAGCAAATGGCCAAGGATGCGATTTCCAACGCCGTCCAGCGCATCGCCTCCGAGCACGTGGTCTCCACGTCGGTGACGGTCATCGATCTGCCGTCGGACGAGATGAAGGGGCGCATCATCGGTCGGGAAGGCCGGAACATCCGGGCCCTGGAAACGGCCACCGGCGTCGATTTCATCGTCGACGACACGCCGGAAGCCATCCTGGTCTCCTCCTTCGATCCCATCCGCCGCGAGATCGCCAAGCAGACCATCGAGACGCTGATCGCCGACGGCCGCGAGATCGCCAAGCAGACCATCGAGACGCTGATCGCCGACGGGCGCATCCACCCGGCCCGTATCGAGGAGATCGTGGAGCGCATCAAGGGCAATTTCGATACCTACCTGCGCCGCGAAGGCGAGAGCGCGGTCCTCGAGCTCGGCATCAAGGAGATCAACCCCGAGCTCTACTTCTATCTCGGCAAGCTCAAGTTCCGCTCCTCCTTCGGCCAGAACGTCCTGGAGCATTCCAAGGACGTGGCCCTGATCGCCGCCATGCTGGCCCGCGAGATCGGGGTCAACGTCAATGTCTGCAAGCGGGCCGGCCTGCTGCACGACATCGGCAAGGCCATCGACCGCGAGACCGAGGGCACGCACACTTCTCTGTCGGTGGAGCTCACCAAGAAGTACGGCGAATCGGCCGCGGTTCAGGACGCCATCGCCTCGCACCACATGGATACCGAGTTCCATTCCCTCGAAGCCGTCCTGATCCAGGCCGCTGACAGCATCTCCGCCGCCCGGCCCGGTGCCCGGCGCGAGATCCTGGAAACCTACATCAAGCGGCTCGAAAAGCTGGAAGAGCTGAGCAAGTCCTTTGCCGGGGTGACCAAGGCCTACGCCCTTCAGGCCGGGCGCGAGATCCGCGTCATCGTCAACGCCAACGAGCTGGACGACAACCACACCTTCCTGATCTGCAAGGACATCGCCAGGAAGATCCAGGACGAGATGGAATACCCGGGGCAGATCAAGGTGTCGGTGATCCGCGAAGTCCGGGCGATCGAATATGCCAAGTAAGGCGGTGCGGCTGATCCTGATCGGGGACGTCGTCGGCCGCGGCGGCCGCAAGTTCGTCCAGGCGGTGCTGCCCCTGATCCGGGCCAAGTTCGCTCCCGACGTGGTCATAGCCAACGGCGAGAATTCGGCCGGGGGGCTGGGCGTGATCAAGCGCACGGCCGATGAGCTGTTCGAAGCTGGTATCAACGTCCTGACCGGCGGCAACCACATCTGGGACAAGAAGGAGGCGTTGGAGCTGCTCAAGACCGAACAGCGCATCCTCAGGCCGCTGAACTACCACGCCTCGACCCCAGGCAGCGGCGCCATGGTCTACAACACCGCGGCCGGGGACCCGGTGCTGATCGTCAGCCTGCAAGGAAGGGTGTTCATGGAGCCGTCGGTGGACAATCCCTTCCCGGCCATCGACGATTTTCTCAAGAAGAACAAGGTGCCGGTGGTATTGATCGATTTCCACGCCGAGGCCACGGCCGAAAAGCAGGCCATGGGTTTTTTCCTCGACGGCCGGGTCAGCGCCCTGCTGGGCACCCACACCCACGTGCCGACCGCCGACGCGCGCATCTTGGAGCGCGGCACGGCCTACCAGACCGATGTCGGCATGACCGGCTCCCTGGATTCGGTCATCGGCATGAAGCGCGAACCGATCATCAGCAAATTCTATGACGGCATCCACCAGAAATTCGAGGTGGCCCAGGGCAATCCGGTGCTGGACATGACCGTGGTCGACATCGATCCCAAGAGCGGCCGGGCGCTGCGCATCGAAGCCTGCCGCTACTACGAAGCCACCTATGGACAGCAGCTTGCCTGAAGAAAAGATCTTCAAGGTATCGGAACTGGTCCAGCTGCTCAAGCTGACGCTGGAGACCCAGTTCGCCTCCATCCAGGTGCTGGGCGAAGCGTCGGGGGTGGTCGTGGCCAGCTCCGGCCACCTGTATTTCACCCTGAAGGACGCCGCCGGTGCGATGAAGGTGGTCATGTTCCGCGGTCCGCTGCTGAAGAGCACGCTGAAAAAACTCGAGAACGGCCAGCAGGTCGTCGTGCGCGGAACGCTCTCGGTCTACCCGCTGCGCGGCGAGATGCAGATCATCGCCAGCGACATCCGCCTGCAGGGCATCGGCGATATTTTCCTCGCCCTGGAAAACCTGAAAAAAGCCTACGCTGAAAAAGGCTATTTCGACCCGCAGCGCAAGAAGCCCCTGCCGCTGCTGCCCGGCCGCATCGGCGTGGTCACCTCGCCGACCGGGGCGGCGGTGCGCGACATCGTGCGCATCCTGCGCCGCCGCTTCCCGGGCATCGCCATCATCATTTACCCGGCCAAGGTGCAGGGGGAGGGGGCCGCCGCCGAGATCGCCGCCGGCATCGATTACTTCAACACCGCCGTGGACGACCATGCCGCCCCAGCCGATCATGCCGTCGATGTTTTGATCGTCGGCCGCGGCGGGGGCAGCTACGAAGACTTGTGGGCCTTCAACGAAGCGCCGGTGGTCGAGGCCATTTTCCGCAGCCGCCTGCCGGTGATCTCGGCCGTCGGCCACGAGACCGATTTCACCATCGCCGATTTCGTCGCCGACCTGCGCGCCGCCACCCCCTCGGCCGCGGCCGAGCTGGTGGTGGGCAGGAAGGACGAGTTCCTCAACCGCATCGATTTCCTGCGCCACGCGCTGATGCGCCACATGGAAATGCGGCTGCATGAAAAAATAGCGCTGCTGGAGGAGCTGCGCAGCGACTCGGCCTTGGCCGAATTTCCCGGGCGCGTGCAGGAGCTGGCCCAGCGGCTGGACAGCGGCGAATTCTCCCTGGTCCGCCTGTTCCAGCAGTCGCACCACCGCGCCCTGGCGCAGTGGCACCGGGTGGCGCAGAGCTTTGCCGCCTGCGACATGGGCGCCGCGCTGAAAAATCGTGGCCTGCAGCTCCAGAACCTGCGCCTGCAGGTGTATTCCCGCTTTAACGAGAGGCTGCAGCAGCGCCGGGAGGGGATCGGGGTGCTGAATTCCAAGCTGGCCAGCATGAACCCGGAAAACGTCCTGGCCAAGGGCTATTCCATCACCACCGACCATGCCCGGCGCGTGGTCAAGGATGCGTCGCTGCTCACCGCCGAGGAGAGGATTTCCATCCGCTTCGCCCGCGGCCAAGCCAGCGCCAGGGTGATCAAGGAGTGAACCATGAAAAAAGAGACGCTCGACTTTGAAGCCGCGCTCAAAAAACTGGAAGCCATCGTGCAGAAGCTGGAGGATCCCGACGTACCCCTGCAGGAGGGTTTTGCCCTCTACGAGGAGGGCATGAAGCTCAGCGGCCAGATGAAGAAGGAACTGGGCGAGATCGAAAAAAAAGTGAAGATCCTGCAAAGCGATGCCAAGGGCAACCTGCAGGCCGTCGACTTCGAAGAACCGGACCATGACTGATTACCTGCAGCGGCTGACCGCGGCGGTCAACCGCGAGATCCTCAGCGGCATCGACCCCCAGAAAGGAACGCTGGAAGCGGCCATGCACTACGCGCTGGCCGTGCCGGGCAAGCGCCTGCGCCCGCTCCTGTTCCTGGCCCTCCTGGACGCCCGCCGCTGCGATGCGGAACGGTTCATCGGCCTGGCCTCGGCCCTGGAAATCATCCACACCTATTCGCTGATCCATGACGACCTGCCGGCGATGGACGATGACGACCTGCGCCGCGGCCTGCCCACCGTCCACAAGAAATTCAACGAAGCGCTGGCACTGCTGGCCGGCGACACCCTGCTGACTTTCGCTTTTGAAAAAATCGCCGCCGCGCCGCTGGCGGCGGAAAAAACCGTGGCCGTCATCGGCATCGTCACCCGCTGCATCGGCAAGGAGGGGATGGCCCTGGGACAGGCGTTGGACCTGGAATTCAGGGGCGACGCGCAGGCCATCGCCACCATCCACCGGCTGAAAACGGCCGAACTGATCAAGGGTTCCCTGCTGGCCGCGGCCGTGGTAGCCGACATGAGCGATTCCGAACAGGAGCGGCTGGCCCGGGCCGGCATCGCCATCGGCCTCGGCTTCCAGCTCGCCGACGATCTGCTGGACATAACCGGTGACGAAAAGAAAGTCGGCAAAAAGCTGAACAAGGACAAGGGCAACCAGAGCCCCAACGCGGTCCTGTACCTGGGCCTGCCGGCCGTCAAGGCCAAGATCGCCGCCTACCATGACGAGGCGCTGGCCCTGATCCGGGAACTGAAGATCGATTTCCCCCCCTTCCTGTCGCTGTTGGAAAACATGCTGTTCCGGAGCCAATGATGCCCCTGCTCGAAAAAATTTTCTCGCCGGCCGATATCAAAAAACTGAGCCTGGAAGAACTGGGCCAGCTGTCCGCCGAGATCACCGATTTGCTCGTCCAGGTGGTTTCGCGCAACGGCGGCCACCTGTCTTCCAACCTGGGAGTGGTCGACTTGACCCTGGCCCTGCACCGCGTCTTCGACGCCCCGACCGACAAGATCATCTGGGATATCGGCCATCAATGCTATACCCACAAGATCATCACCGGCCGCCGGAATAGGATATTCTCCATCCGCAAGAAAGACGGCCTGCTCGGCTTTCCCGACCGTGCCGAGAGCGAATACGACGTGCTGAATGCCGGCCACGCCTCGACGTCGCTCGGTTTCGCCTCGGGCCTGGCTATTGCCCGCGATCACCGCCAAGAAGACTTTCACATCGTCACCGTCATCGGCGACGGCGCCCTGACCGGCGGCGTGGCGTTGGAAGCCCTGAACCATATCGGCCAGGTCAAGCAGCGGCTGATCATCATTCTCAACGACAACAAGATGTCGATTTCGCCCAACGTTGGCGGCATTTCCCGCCATTTGAACTACCTGGTTTCCGGGCGGCCCTACATCCGCATGAAGGAAGTGATCCAGAATGTCCTGAAATCGATCCCCTCCGTCGGCAAATCGATGGTCCAGGTGGCCAAGAAGATCGAGGTGCTGATGCGGACGATGATCGTACCCGGTTCGCTTTTCGACGAACTGGGCATCAAGTACATTGGGCCGGTCAACGGCCATGACCTGCGCGAGATGCTCAAGGAATTCGAAGCGGCCAAGAAGTACGATTTCCCGGTCCTGCTGCACGTGGTGACCAGCAAGGGCAAGGGCTACGTGCCGGCGGCCGACGATCCCAGCTCCTACCATTCATCGGCTCCATTCAATATCGAGGACGGCAAGTTCATCAACGGCGCCAAGAGCCCTTCCTATTCGGAAATTTTCGGGCGCACGGTGCTGCAGCTGATCGAGCGCGATCCGCGCACCATGGCCTTGACCGCGGCCATGCCCGAGGGCACTGGCCTGGAAGCGGTGCAAAAGAGGTTCCCGGACAACTTTTTCGACGTCGGCATCGCCGAGCAGTACATGTTCGAGTTCGCCGGCGGCCTGGCCCTGGGCGGACTGAAGCCGGTCGTGGGCGTCTATTCGACCTTCATGCAGCGGGCCGTCGACCAGATCATTCATGACATTTCGCTGATGCGCATCCCGGTCCTGGTCGGCTTGGACCGGGCCGGGCTTGTCGGCGGCGACGGACCGACCCACCAGGGGCTCTACGACATTTCCCTGCTGCACCCCATCCCGGACATCGTGCTCATGGCGCCGAAGGACGAGAACGAACTCCAGCACATGGTTTACACCGGCAGCCGCCTGGACAAGCCCGTGTTCGTCCGTTACCCGAAGGAACCGGGGCGGGGCGTGCCGTTGGATAAGGAACTGGCTGAAATCCCCGTGGGCAAGGCGGAGGTGCTGCGCCGCGGGAACCATGTCCTGATCCTGGCCGTGGGGCCGCTGGTCTACCGCGCCCTTGAGGCGGCCGAGCGGCTCTCCCGCCAGGACAGCATCGAGGCGACCGTGGTCAATATCCGCTTTATCAAACCCCTGGACCGCGAGCTCCTGTTCTCTTTGGCTGCAAAGATCGTCAAGATAGTCATCGTCGAGGATGGGACCGACCAGGGCGGCTTCGCTTCCATCGTCCGCCGGGAATTCATGTCCCAGCAGCCCTGCCGGCAGGAGTTCCTCGCCTTGGCCGTCGGTGAAGGGGACATGCCGTTGGCTTCCCGCGAAGAGCTGCTGGAGCACTTCTCCTTGAACGCCGCCGGCATCTACCGCCAGGTGCGCGCGTTTGTCATGGGTAAGTAAAGCGGATAACGCTGGGCTGGTCACATGCATCCCCTGCGGGGACAGACAAATTAAATCCTCCCCCCAAGGTGGGTCGGATAATTTGACCTGTCTTGACAGTTATTAATATTTTCTTTATGATAAAAACATGAATGTGGGTTACAACACCGATATCAAGTACCGCAACGAGGTTTTCCATATTCAAACCGAAGACAAGGGCCAGGGCAATCCCCTGATCGAGACCTTGGTCTACCTTCACGGCGAGGTATTGCTCTCGCGCCGTGTCTCGTACGCCCATCTACTGGCGGCTGCGGAAAAAAACAAGACGGTCAAGTCGCTGATGAAAGCCCAGCACGACCAGGTTTGTTCCGAACTGAAAGGGGGCAACTTCTCGCATCTGCTGTCCATGGAAACCCAGAACGTCGAAGACGTCACCCTGGACGAAATGGTGCTGGAGTACCTGCAGAAGCAAATCCATTAAGTAATGGGCGAAACCATCCTGCTCATCGACGGCATGTACCTGGTTTACAGTTCATTCTATTCCCACCAGGCCATGCGCACCATCCATGGTGAGCCCACCGGCGCCGTTTTCGGCTTCATCAGCCGGGTCGAGAGCCTGATCCAGGAACTGCATCCCGACCGGCTGGCGGTGGCTTTTGATTCCAAGGCGAAGAATTTCCGCCGCGACCTCTACCCAGAATACAAGGCCAAGCGCCTGCAGCCGCCCGAGGAGCTCATCCAGCAATTGCCGCTGATCAAGGAATACCTGGAATACCGGGGGATCTATTTCCTGGAAAAACCGGGCCTGGAGGCCGATGACATCATCGCTTTGATGGCCAGGCGCTACGCCGCCGCCGGCGGCGAGGTGTTGATATTTTCCGCCGATAAGGACCTGTTCCAGCTGGTGGCCGAGCGGATATCGGTTTTCCATCCCAAGCTGAAGCAGAAACTGGACCGGGGCGGGGTCAAGGAGTTCTTTGGGATTTACCCGGAGCAGATCGTCGATTACCTGAGCCTGGCCGGCGACGCCTCGGACAACATCCCCGGCATACCCGGCATCGGCGACAAGACTGCGACCAAGCTGATCGAGAAATACGGCAACCTGGCGGCCTTGCTCGCCGACCTGGATAATATTGACGGCAAACTGAAGGAGAAGATCAAGAAAAGCGTCCACCTCCTTGAATTTTGGAAGAAACTGCTCGATTTGGACCAGATCCCGGACATCGCCGGCGACTGGAGCATCGAGCCCCTGAAAGAAAGCGGCGACGAACGCCTGGTCGAATTGTACCGCAGGCTCAAGTTCAACAGCCTGCTGAAAAAAGTTTCCCCGGCTGCCCAGTCCAAGCCTCCCGATCTGGCCGGCCCCGTCCAGCTGCTGGAAAACCGCGGCCAGATGAAGTCGCTCATTGAAAAGATCAAGGAAGCCGGCGGCTTCGCCTGGGACATCGAGACCACGGCCATCGAGTTTTTCAAGGCCGAGGTGGTCGGTGTTTCGGTCGCCCTGGGCGATGCGGGCTATTATATCCCTTTCCTTTGTCCGGCCGAGGAATCGGGCCGCTTCCAACTGACGCTGGACGAATTCAAGAAGGAAATGGCCCCGGTTTTCAGCGATGCGCGGCTGAAGAAAACCGGCCACAACCTGAAATTCGACATGCTGCACATGCTCCGCCAGGGGTTGGCCGTCAACGGTGTCGAGCACGACACCATGATTATGTCCTACCTGCTTTTCCCCAACCGCCGCTTCCACCAGCTGAAGGAACTGAGCGCCGAATTCCTCGGCGTCCGGCAGACCACCTTCGAGGAGCTGGTCGGCAAGGGCAAGGGCCAGAAAAAAATCGAAACCATCGCGGTGGAACAGGTGGCCCGCTATTGCCTGGCCGACGCGAGCCTTTCCGCGCAATTGGCGGAAAAACTCCTGCCGCTGTTGCGTGAAAAAAAATTGTTGAGCCTGTACCGGGAGATTGAAATCCCCCTGCTGGACGTGCTGCTGGCCATGGAGTGGCAGGGGATCCAGGTCGACCGCGATTTTTTAAAGAAGGCTTCCGCCAAGCTCAAGGAGCAAATCGCCGCCAGCGAGAAGGAGATCCAGCACATGGCCGGCTACGAGCTCAACCTGAACTCCTCCCAGCAGCTGGCCGAGCTGCTCTTTCAGAAGATGAACCTGCCGCTGAGCAAGAAAACCCGCAAGACCAAGGCCCAATCGACCGACAGCGAGGTGTTGAACGAACTGAAGGGCTTTCCGATCGTTGAAAAAATCATCGCCTACCGGACCTACAAAAAACTCCTTTCCACCTATGTCGAGGGGTTGCTGGAAAACTGCGACGAACAGGACCGCGTCCATACCTCGTTCAACCAGACGGTCACGGCCACCGGCCGTCTCTCGTCGTCCAATCCCAACCTGCAGAACATCCCGGTCGGGGAGATCGGCGCCGTCAACCTGCGCCGGGCCTTCATCGCCGGCGTGGACCGCCGGTTGCTGTCGGCCGACTATTCCCAGATCGAGCTGCGGGTCATGGCCCATTTTTCGCAGGATGAAAATTTGCTGAAAGCCTTTGCCGAGGGCGAGGACATCCATCAGCACACCGCCGACCTGGTTTTCGGCGCTGATCTTTTTCCCCAACGCGCTGAATTGCGCCGGCGCGCCAAGATCATCAATTTCTCGATCATTTACGGCAGCGGCGCTTTCTCCCTGGCCAAGGAGCTGGGAGTGAGCTACGGTGAAGCCAAGGAGTTCATCGAGCGCTACTTCGAAAAATACAGCGGCGTCAAGCGCTTCATGGACGGAGTGATCGATGCCGCCGAAAAAAATCCCGAGGTGCGCACCATCTCCGGCCGCGTTCGGCCGATCCCCGAGATCCTGAGCTCCAACCGCCCGGTCAAGGAAAACGGCAACCGCATGGCCATCAACACCATCATCCAGGGCAGCGCCGCCGACATCATCAAGATCGCCATGATCCGCATCCACGAGCACCTGAAAACCATGCAGAGCCGGCTGATCCTTCAGGTCCACGACGAACTGGTGTTCGAGTACCCGCCGGCGGAGGAGAAGCGGCTGGCCGCCCTGGTGCGCCACGAGATGGAGCAGGCGCTTGAGCTGAAGGTGCCGCTGAAGATATCCCTGAAGACGGGCCGCAACTGGGCCGATATGGAAGCCTTGAAAGAACTGGCATGAAGGAAATCGATGCCGCCAAATTTAAGGAAATCGTCCGCTGCGGCATGGAGCACCTGTTCCAGGACCGGGAGCTGCTCAACCGCATTAATGTCTTTCCGGTCGCCGACGGCGATACGGGCGACAACTTGGTTTTTACCCTGAAGCCGGTCTACGACCAGATCGATGCCATCGACGAAGCGCGCTTGGACAACCTGGCCGCCCGCATGGCGGCGGAAATGCTGATGTCGGCCAAAGGGAACTCGGGGGTGATCTTTTCGCAGTTTTTTTTCAGCTTCGCCAAGGCGCTGAAAGGCAAGGCCGCCATCGGACCGGCCGATTTCAGCCTGGCCATGGAAAAGGCCGTGCACGAGACCTATGAGTCGATCGCCGTTCCCCGCGAGGGGACGATCCTGACCGTGCTCCGCCACAGCGCCGAGGAGTTCAAACGCCTGGCCTTGAGCGGCGAAAGGTACCAGGTGATATTCGAGAAAGCGGTCATCGCCTGCAGGGAAATCCTGGAAAAGACCCGCCACATGCTGCCGCAGCTGAAGAAAGCCAAGGTGGTTGATGCGGGCGGGCTGGGTTTTTACCTCTTTTTCAAGGGCATGGGCGCCGCCGTTCAGGACAAAAAAAACGAAACGGGAAAGGATGTGGCGGGTTTTGACCAGGTTCCCGAAACCCTGGACGAATCCAAGTTGGCTTTTTGCGCCGAATGGGTGCTCCGCCCGCGCCGGCCCGACAAGGAATTTTTCAAAAAGCTCCTGGAAAAGCACGGCGACTCGCTGCTCATCGCCGGCGATGCCGGTATGCTGCACCTCCATATCCACACCGACGATCCAGCGGCAGTTGAAAGCGCACTGGCCGGGCACGGTGAGATCGTGTCGCGCAAGGTCGACTCGCTGCGACAGGCGGAGGAATCCAACCCGGAAACGGCCGTCGCCCTGCTCATGGATTCGGCCGTCGACATCCCGGAGCGAACCGAAAAAGCCATGGGTATTGGCGTCGTGCCGCTGCAGATCATGATGAACGACCGCTATTTCCGCGACCGGGTCGAGATTGGCAAAGAAGAGTTGTACCGCCGCATGCGCGCGGAAAAGGACCTGGTGGTCAAGACCTCGCAGCCGGCGCCGCTCGATTTCAGCAATGCGTTCACTGCGGCCCTGGCGCTGCAGCACCACGTCCTTTTTTTCAGCCTCTCTTCGCGCTTGAGCGGCTCTTATCAGAACGCGCTGGCGGCGCTGCGCCTTCTGCCTGCCGCCGACCAGGCCAGGATACGCGTCATCGACACGCTGAATGTTTCGGCCGGCAGCGGCCTGCTATTGCTCCGCGCCCTGCGGCTTCTGCAGCAGGGGCGCGACGTCGAGCAGACCGCGGCACAGATCGAGCGCATCCGCGGCGAGGTGGTTTCGCTGGGATATGTCGAATCGCTGGAATACGCCGTGCGCGGCGGCCGTTTGCCGCCGGCTGCCGGCGCCGTCACCCGATGGCTGGGGATCCAGCCGCTGGTGGCTTTCGAAAATGGCAGGCTGGTGAAAAAGGGGATGCTGTTCAGCGCCGCCAACAAGGAAAAAAAAGTCGTGCGCCGCTTCCTCAAACGGCTGGACCTGGACCGGGCCTACGCGCTGGGCATCGTCTACACCGATAACCCCGAGGCGGCGCTGATACTCGAGGATGAACTGGCCAAATCGCCACTGAAGATCACCACCGTGTACCAGGTTGTCGGCGCCGCGGTCCTCGGCGCCCATGCCGGCCCCGGCACGTTCTGCCTTTTCGCCCTTCCAGAAGGGTGATCCGGCTGGCCACGCCACGCGGAGGAGTCTTATGGATGAAAAAATAAAGCTGGGCATCAGTTCTTGTTTGCTGGGCAACAAAGTCCGTTTTGACGGCGGCCACAAGTTCGACCCGTTCCTGGTGAACACCCTGGGCCATTTCGTGGAATACGTGCCGGTCTGCCCGGACGTCGAGTCCGGATTTCCGGTGCCCCGCGAGGAAGGCATGGCCGAGAAGAACGGGGTGGGGATTTTCGCCCGGGCGCTGATGGAGAGGCTGCCGCTGCTGCCGGTGGAGGAAGAAGGCCGGTTGCAGGATATCCAGTTGCGGGAAAACTTCATCGTGCGCGTATTTGCCTACCGCCGCTGGCGGGAGCTGGTTGACGGTGCGGCCGCGGCCGGGAGGCTGGTCGATTTCCAGCGCCGCCACAAGCTGCTGCTCATGGCCCACAGCCTCGAAATGGCCAGGCAGCTTGGCAAGCTTACGGCCCTGGCCGGCGCGCGTCCCATGGGCGATATCCTGCCCGCGTATGAAAAGCTCTTCATGGCCGCCCTGAAGCAAAAGGCCACGGTGCGCAAGAACGTCAATGTCTTGCAGCACATGTTCGGCTATTTCAAAAAGCAGCTCGATGATTTTGAAAAAAAGGAATTGCTGGCCGTCATTGAAAATTACCGTCAAAACCTCATTCCCTTGATCGTGCCGCTGACCCTGTTGAAGCACTATATTGACAAGTTCAAGCAGCCTTATCTTTCCGACCAGTATTATCTCGACCCGCACCCGCTGGAGCTCAAGCTGCGCAATCACGCTTAGGGAAGGGTCACGGTCTATCGCGCCTTGCCCGGCGCTGGTTGTACATCCGTTCAGTGAATCCGCCCTCTTCCAAGAATTTCCGCTCTAGGCTCTTAATCTGTCTGTGTAGGAGGTAGCTCGCCTGGTTGATCAGGCAGATCATGGTGTTGGCTGCAGTTTCCGCCGAGCTGAGTTTGAAAGCGTCGGACGGGTCGGATTTGTCTGACAAGTCGGACCAGTCTGACAAGAACTTTTTTCTTGCTGAAAGCGCTTCCGGGGAGTTCTTATCCCAGAGGCGCAATCCATGCTGGCGCAGGTAGTCTTCATAGTCCAACAAGAGTTCTTCCAAGCTGGCCCGCGCGACTCCTGTCAGCTTCAGTTCCGTTTTCTTCGATGTGGCCGAAGCCATGCTTGCCTCGGCGATATTCTGCACACCGCTGCGAGCCGCCTGCACCATCTGGTCATG
>JAPKZL010000195.1 GCA_026393795.1 Candidatus Aminicenantes bacterium
GTGGGCGCGGTGGTGCTGGACTTCGACCAGAGCGGCGTCCGGGAATGCCGCCCCCAGCAGCCGGTTGGGATAGCCGGGATGGCTGTCGATGGCGACGACCTCGGGGCGCAGAGCGAAGAGCTTAAGAAAATGGTCGATCGCCCCCTTTTCGGCCCGCAGGGCCGTCGTCGTGCCCGTGTCGCCGATATGCTGGCTGACAAGCGCCCGGTCTCCGCGCAGCAGGGTGAAGGTGGTCTTGAGCATGCCGCCCAGAGCGAGTACGGTCCTGGGGCTCGAGAATGGCAGACGGATGGGCAGCGGCACGAAGCCGCGGCTGCGGCGGACGAAGGAGACGTTTTTCTCGAAGACCTGGAGCACCGAATCGTCGCAAAAAGCGCGGATCGGACGGTCGTGGCTCAGGACGCCGTCGGCCAGGCGGGGCAGCTCGTTGGCGTTGTCCTTGAAGATGATCGGTTCGTCGGCCAGGTTGGCGCTGGTCATGACCAGGGGTTCAGCCATCCTTTCGATCAGCAAGTGGTGCAGCGGGGAATAGGGGAGCATGAAGCCGAGGCGGTTCTGGCCCGGGGCGGCAAGTGGGATGAGCCTGTTCTTAGGGAGCGCCTCGAGCAGCACGATGGGCGCGGCCGGGCTCTGCAGCAGTTCGTTCTCCTTGGCCGTCAGCCGGCAGAAGCAACGGATCATTTCCGGGCTGGCCATCAGGGCGAAGGGTTTGCGCTCCCTGTTTTTCAAACGCCGCAGCCGCGCCATGGCCACCGCGCTCGCCGCGCGGCAGGCGAGGTGATAACCGCCGACTCCCTTGACGGCGACGACCTTGCCGGCTTTCAGCATTTTCACCGCCGCGGTCAGCGGAGCTCCCTTGATCGCCTTGCCCTTGACGCGCAGCGACAGCCTCGGCCCGCAATTCGGGCAGGAGACGGGTTGGGCGTGGTAGCGGCGGTCAATGGGCATGCGGTATTCACGGAGGCAATCGGGGCACATCTTAAATCCCTTCATCGTGGTCAGCGGCCGGTCGTAGGGCAGGCCCTCGATGATGGTGAAGCGCGGGCCGCAGTCGGTGCAGTTGGTGAAGGGATAGGCGTGGCGGCGGTCGCTGGCGTCTGCCATCTCCTTCCGGCAGGCCGGGCAGAGGGCGATGTCGGGAGAGACGAGGATGTTGTTCTGCCCCCGGCTTTTGCTTTCCAGGATGACGAATTTCCCGGAATTGCGGGGCTGGATCTCCTCCAGGCGCAGGGTCTCGACCCGGCTCAGGGGCGGGACGTTGCGGTTGATGTGGCGGATGAACGCCGGCAAGCGGCTTCCCTCCACTTCCAGGGTCACGCCGGCGGCGGTGTTCCTGACAACGCCCGACAGATGGAACTTTTCGGCGGCGCGGTAGAGGAAGGGACGGAAGCCTACTCCCTGGACGATGCCCGAAAAATGGAGGCGGAGGCGGCCGCTCTCGGGAATGTCGGCCGGGCTCAGGTCCAAGGGTATTTTTCGGGGTTCCATTTGTTACCGGAACGGTCATTATACAGCAAAAGGGCGCCGGGCGGAAATTGTCGTTAAGGTAGATTTTAAACGAGGGATATTGAACTTAAATGAGCGCTGATTCTGTTACAAAATTAATGGGAAAATGGGTTGACATTGTTACAAAAAACACATTATAATGCCCTTACTTTATAACAAACAGGAGACCGATGTTTAAACGTGCTATAAATAAACAATTAAAATCCTGGGCCGAATCGCCTGACAGGAAACCTCTGGTTCTGAGGGGAGCGAGGCAGGTAGGCAAAACAACCGCAGTAGAAATGTTTGCCAAAGAATATGCTAATTATATCTACTTGAATCTGGAAAATAAAAAGGAAGCGGAATTATTTTCAAAAAACCTCCCGGTCACAGATTTGTACCAAGCCATTCTGTTGCAAAAAAACATGGCGCCGCGGTCGGGAAAAGTCCTGCTGTTTATTGATGAAATTCAATTTTCTCCCGATGCGGTTCGAATGTTGCGCTATTTTTATGAATCTTTGCCGGAGATCCATGTGATTGCCGCCGGATCGCTGCTGGAGGTGATGGCCGAACAAAAAAACATTGATTTTCCGGTCGGGAGAGTACAATTCCTTTTCATGTACCCGTTGACTTTCGAGGAATTTTTATTTGCTACCGGCGAAACGCAAGCTTTGCAGGCATTGCAAATAATTCCCCTGCCTGAATTTTCGCGCCAGCGGCTCATGGAGTTGTTTCATGTTTACGCCCAGATCGGCGGCATGCCGGAAATCGTGGCCCGCTTTGCCGAAAAAAGGGACATATCATCCTTGAAGCCCTACTATCAATCTCTGCTCATGGCCTTTCAGGATGATGCCGAAAAATACGCCCGCAACAGCACCCTGAAGCATATTCTTAGGCACTGCATCGAATCGGCGCCCTTGGCATCCGGAGAACGGATAGCCTTTGCCGGTTTTGGAAAATCCAACTATCGCTCGCGTGAGGTCGGCGAAGCGTTGCGGACCTTGGAAAGAGCCATGCTCGCCTACTTGCTTTATCCCACGACAGCTTGGGAAATCCCCCTGCTCCCGGATTTGAAAAAATCACCGCGCCTGCTTTTTTTTGACATCGGGCTGCTTAATTTTTCGGCGGGGCTGCAGGGTCATTTTTTCGAATATCCCGATTTGCATTCATTTTACCGGGGCAAATTGGCCGAACAAATTGTCGGCCAGGAATTGTTGGCCGGAGAAATGACCGTATTCAAAAAACCCGTATTTTGGGTCCGGGAAAAGAAACAATCCAATGCTGAAATTGACTTCCTGGTTCCACACGAGCGCCATGTTATTCCCCTTGAAGTGAAAGCGGGCGCAAGCGGTTCGCTGCGATCCCTGCATCAATTCATGGGCCTGTGCCGCTCCTCCTACGCGGTTCGTCTCTATGCCGGCAGGCTGGAAATCACCACTGCGGCCACTCTGGAAGGAAAGCCGTTTTTTCTTCTGAACCTTCCCTACTTTCTCACCGGGAAACTGAGGCAATACCTTGATTGGTTTCTGTCAGAAAAACCAGAAACTTGAAGACTCTACGGTTTGGTTAAATTGTCATTTAAATTGACGGAGAAAAAAGCAATGCGAAAGTTGGTGGCGAGGGTGGAGAAAGAATTAGGAAAAATGTCTTTGCTGGAATGAAGGGCGATGATGATTTCTGGAACCTGGAGATCTGACCCCTGGGCTCACAGAAGATTATTTAATTGATTTAGGTAGGAGAGGGCAGCACCGATCATCCCCCTTTATAAGGCGGGTGTGATCGGTCTATCATCACTATATTTTCAGCTAATTCTGGTAGCAGCGAAAAAATCTAATGATGATATACTTTCACTAGATGATTTCAACACTTAAAGACTAGTCGAAATCATAGTGAAAGTATGCCACCGAGGAGGTTTGAAACCCACCGTCACTGAAAAGAGGGACACAGCAAGTCGTTTCCGAAACGATCCTTGATTTTATTTCACCCGAACTGTTGACAAGATTCAACTTTCACATTACAATATCCTTGAATGATATACATGTATAGCAGGAGATGATCAAATGCTTGCCATCAGGCTTCCAAAGGAAATCGAAAAAAGGCTGGCCGACCTGGCCAAAGCCACCGGCCGGACCAAGACCTATTATGTCCGCGAGGCGATACTTGAGTATCTCGACGACCTTGAAGATATTTACCTGGCTGAAAAAAGGCTGGGCAGTCATTATGCCGGGAAAAATCGGACTTACACCATAGACGAAGTGGAGCGCGACCTTGGCCTGGTCGATTGAAATCGACGCAGGGGCTAAAAAAGATCTTGCCAAGCTCGACAAACAGGTCGCTCAAAGGGTCATTTCGTTCCTGAGGGACCGGCTGCAAAAAATGGCCGATCCGCGCTCCATCGGCGAAGCGCTGAAGGGCAAGAAATTCGGCGAGCTTTGGAAATATCGGGTGGGGGATTTCCGCATCATCGCCAAAATTGAAGACAAGCGGCTGATCATCCTGGTGGTGCGGGTCGGACACAGAAAGGATATTTATAAAAAATAGGGAGTTATCCTCGTGTAGGGAACGCACATGTGCGTTCCCTACCAAAACAGGTTATAAAATGGGCAAATGATTATTCGCCCCTATGTAAAGGAGTTTTTTTTATTTTGATTTTTCCTTGTAATTCTTTTCGTTCTCCGCAACCCGGAACTTGACGATCTTTTTTATCAAAGCCAGCGGCAGCGGCTTGTCGATGGGGAACTGCACCGTGCCCCTGGACGTTTTATAAGCCGACAATTCCTTTTTAAAGGCATCAATGCCGCTTGAGGTCGGATAGAAACCGATGTGGTTTTTATAGGCGGCGAAATGGACCAGGTTGCCGTTCAGCGTGAAGGTGGGGATGCCGTAGCTGATCGTTTCCCCGGCGTCGGGCGCAACGGCTTTGATCGCCGCTCGCAGCCCCCTCAGAATTTGTTGAACGTCTTCAGAAAAAGTCTTGATATATGCGTCAACGGTTTGAAAACCGGTTTTTTTGTTTTCCATGGCGGCACCTGTTTAGCCATAGTATATCTGTTCGGTTTATTTTTTTGTAGGGGCGATTCGCAGCACCAATCATCCGCCTATCCTGGCGGATATGATTGGTCTGCCCCTTAGGGGCGAATCGCCCTGCTTGATTTGTGGCAGAAACAGGGCGACCCAGCGGGTCGCCCCTACGATTTTTTAATCGCCTCGAAATTGTCGACCATGTATTGCCTTAGATCTTTGGGCAACGGCGAGGTGACGCGCAGC
>JAPKZL010000196.1 GCA_026393795.1 Candidatus Aminicenantes bacterium
GGGCGCCAGGCCGGGCGCCAAGGAGCCCTGGAGGATGCCATTTTCGCTGCGAGCGTCCATGCCGATCACGCGATCGGCAGGGAAGTGCGTGTGTTGCATCATGGTCTCGATGATCTGCGGGTTGCTGGCCGTGCTGACGATGATCCGGCACCCGGCCCTTTTTAAAGCCCGGGCCAGGTCAGCCATTTCCGGGAAAAGGCGGATTCCGGCCGTCCAGCGATAAAACAGGCGTTGGCGGGAGTCGCTCAGGCAACGGCTCTTGATGCGCTTGCGCAGCTCGCCAGCGATGACCGCGGCGGCCAGGCGGCGCACTTCGGCCTCACTGAAACCCTGCAGGAAATTGATTGTCCAAAGATAGGCGAATTCGCAGCCGATGCCCGGGGTCTGTTCGAGGCCTTGGTTGAGGGCCAGCAGCCCGGCGCTGAAATCGCGGTAGAAAGAAGTAGCGCGGACCTCGGCCAGGCGGCGGTTGCAGATTTTCTCATAGGCAACGACGATCTGCTCCTTGAGCTCAGGCAAGGGCAGGGTGTGGCCGTCGCTGAGGATATGGCCGATGCCGTTGACCTGGTCGGGGATGATCTCCCGCAGCCGCTTCGGGCTGAATTTGAATGCCAGGTACAGCGCCTGGTGGCGCAGCACGGCTTCGCCGATATCCCCGAAAATGCAGGTATTGTCCCAGTCGAAGACGGCGATGTCGTTCTTGCCCAGGATGGTGATGAAGCGCTGCAAGGAGCGGTAATTGCGTTCATTCCAATTCAGGCGCTGCAGCGGCATTCTTCAAACATAACCGATCGCGTTGGCAAATGCAAACCGAACAGCATGAAGCGAAAATTCTTTTAAGCCCGCTTCCCTTGCAATCGGGCCATTTTCACATATAATTGTAGCGTAGGCCCAAATGCGAAAATGGCTTTGGCTTTTACTCGGGTTGGCCGCGAGCGCCCTGTTCGCCCAGGACGCTTCCCTGCGTCTGGGGATTTACGAAAACCCGCCGATGACCTTTATCCAGAAAGGCGCTCCGGCCGGTTTCATCGTCGACATCATCGGCGATTTTGCCCGCCGGCAGCGGATCCAGCTGAAATATGTCCGCGCTCCTTTTTACGAACTCTTTGCCAAGATGCAGCGGGGCGAGGTCGACATCATCGCCCCGATCGCCTTCAACGAAGAGCGGAGCAGGTTTCTGCGCTACAACTCCGAGTCGATCCTGATCGACTGGTCCAACGTTATTGTCCATGAAGGGGAGAGCGTCACGCTACTCAGCGACCTCGATGGCAAAGTTATCGGCGTGGTCAAAAGTGATTATTACGCCAAGTTGTTCGCCCGCGACCTGCAGCTGCAGAATATCAGCTGTAACTTCCGCGAGTACGATGCCTTCATCGATGTGCTGAACGCCGTCAATGCGAAAAAAATTGATGCCGGGTTCATCGGCCGCTTCAGCCTTTCCTATATTCTAAAAACCCACCAGGAGATATCGGGCATCAAGGTGATGCCGGGTTCCTTTTACCACGAATCGCTGTTCTTTGGCATCCACCCGCAAAAAGCCGACGTGGTGCCGCTGCTTGATGCCTACCTGCGGGAAGCCCGGCGCGACAAGAAGAGCACGCTCAATCAGGCCTACGAGCGCTGGTTCGGGCAGACCTACTTCCAGAAGCGGCTGGTGTTCCTTTCCAAAAACTACCTGTGGATCCTGCTGGCGGTGGCGGCGATTATCGCCGTTTTCATTTTTTTTAACCTTTTGCTCCGCAGCCAGGTCAAACGCAGCGTCTATGAGGTCAACCGCCAGAAATCGTATTTCGAAAACCTTTTCAAGAATATTCCCGTCGGCATTATCATCCTGGACGCGAACAACCGCGTGGCCGACATGAACCAGGAGTTCGCCTCCCTTTTCGGTTATACGCTCGCCGAGATCAAGGACCGGGAGCTTGACAGCCTGATTTCCACCGAGGAGACGCTTGAGCAAGCGCTCGGCTTGAGCCGGCAGGCCGCCAGCGGGGAGAGGGTGTATGCCGACGGCAAGCGCAAAAACAAGTCGGGCCAGGTGCTGGATTTTCATATTATCGCCGCGCCCATCGTGATGGGAAGCAAGGTGCTGGGCATCATCGGCATCTACCTGGACATCAGCGAAAGAAAGAGGATGCAGGAGGAGATCATCAAGGCCAAGAACATCGAATCGGTCGGGGTTCTGGCCGGAGGCATCGCCCACGATTTCAACAACATGCTGACCGGAATTATGGGCAATATCTCGGTGGCCAGGAAGATGTCCACCGATCGGCAAATCGGGAGCATCCTGGAAAAAGCCGAAAAAGCGGCTTTGAAAGCCAGTGGCTTGACCCAGCAGCTGCTGACTTTTTCCAAGGGCGGTTTCCCGGTCAAGAAGGTGAGCTACCTGCCCGACCTGGTCAAGGATGCCCTGGACCTGGTACTCTCCGGCAGCAACGTCCGTGCCACGGTGGTCATCTCCGACAAGATTCCCCCTTGTGAAATCGATGTGACCCAGATCAGCCAGGTGATCCACAACCTGCTCATCAATGCCCGCGAGGCCATGCCCGACGGCGGGAGTATCGACATCAGTATCCGCAATCACCACCAGGGCAAAAGCGATGAGTTCATAAAAAAGGGTCATTACGTTTCCCTGGTGGTTGCCGACCATGGTCAGGGCATCGCCGAGGAGGATTTGCCGCGCATCTTTGCCCCTTACTTCACCACCAAGCAGACCGGCTCGGGGCTCGGCCTGGCCATCGCCTATTCCATCGTCACCAAGCATCACGGCTACATCAAGGCGGTTTCGACCATCGGCCAGGGAGCGACCTTCACCGTGTTCCTGCCGGCCACGCAGAAGAGCGTTGCCAGCCATCACCGAACGCCGGCCGCCCAGGCCGGCCCGGGCCGGATCCTGCTGATGGATGATGAAGAGATCGTCCGCGAGGTGTTCGTCGACATGCTGCGCGGCTCCCTCTACCGGGTGGATGTTGCCGCCAGCAGCGGCGAAGCCCTGGAAAAATTCCAGGGCGCGCTCCAAGCAGGTGATGCCTACGATTTACTGTTTCTGGATCTGACCGGACCCGGCGACATCGGCGGCATCAAGACCCTGGAAAAGGTCCTGGCCATCGACCCGAAAACGATCGCCGTGGCCATCAGCGGTTACAGCATCAGCGAGGTCGGCACCAATCCCGCCCGGTTCCATTTCAAGGATTTCCTGTCAAAGCCTTTCCATACCGATGACCTGCTGCAAATGATCGCCAGGAACCTAAAAAAGCGCTATTGAGCGGGTTTTTGGCCGCCCCCCTACGTCCTTTGCCCGCGATGGTGTAAAAAAAAGGGGGCGGTCCGGGCCGCCCCCTTCATCCTTGGAGGGAGGATTGGAGAGAAATTTCTAGTTTTCGCCTTCCTGGCGTTCTTCGAAACGGTGCTGCCGGTTTTCGCGGACGCGGTCGCGGAACTCTTTTTTAAGCTCGTCGCACTTGGCCACCTGCTCGGGGGTGAGCAGGGCCTTGAGATCCTGCTGGAAACCCAGGCGGGCAATCTGCATCTCGGCGTGCATGTCGGCCTGGTCGCGGATCATGGCCTCGGCATCCTTCATGTTCACCGCGTCGGCTTCCAGGGTCTTGCGCAGCTTCAGAGCCTTGATCTCCATGTCGGCGCGGAACTTGATCGACCATTGCTCGTGGGCTTCGAGCAAGGCGCTGATTTTCTTTTCCTGATCGCCATTCAAGCCGATCTTGTCCTTGGCTTTCAACAGCAGACGGACCGGGATGAACTTTTCCATGGCAAAAAGGGCCTGGGCCCGGCGGCCGCGCTCCGGCCGCATCCCGCGCCAGCCTTGTTGGGCGCTCAGCAAAACGGTTGTCGCCAACACCAGCATGACCACGACCATCCATGACTTATTTTTCATTTCAACCTCCTGTTTGCATTGTCGCCCGTAAAACATCCGGCCGGGCAATTTCTTGCAGGCCCGCGCAGCCGTCGGCGGCGAGTGTTCCCGGTTGCAGGGGCGGCTTCCCAATCTGCCGCGGATTCGCTATAATATGCTTCAAGGAGCGCGCATGCTTAGCCTGGACGGGTTTTCGAACTATTTTTCCGATCCGGTCACTCGTCATTAAATTGCCAGCCTACAAAGTAAAAGTCAGCCGCAGGATCTTCGCTTCCGTTGACACCGGTTTCGGGGTGTTCAAGGTGATGCTGGACGGCTCGCGCCAGAGCCGGGTCATCGTCGGCAACCTGTTCTCCCTGCACGAAGGCGACTGGCTGCAGATCGAGGGCGAGGAAGCGGACCATCCGCGCTACGGTTCGCAGATCAAGGTCAGCCGCTTCGAGCTCATCCCGCCCGGAGACGACGAGGGCATCGCCAAGTACCTCTCGTCGGGGCGCTTCAAGGGCATCGGCAAAAAGACCGCCCAGAAGATCGTCGCCCATTTCGGCGCCCAGACGTTCGCTGTCCTGGAAAATACGCCGGAGCGGCTGGGCGAGATCGCCGGTCTTAAGAAAACGATCATTGCCGACATAAAGAAAGGCGTCCGCGACAGCCGGGTGCTGCGCGACCTGACTGTGAAGCTGACCCCGTTCGGCGTCGGCAGCGAAACGGTTTTCAGGATTTACCGCGAATTCGGCGACCTGGCGCTGGCGTTGGTCGAAAGCAATCCCTACTTGCTGATCGAACGGGTGCGCGGCATCGGTTTCCGCATCGCCGACACCATCGCCCGCGCTGTGGGCATCGCCAAGAGCGACGGCCAGCGGCTGCGGGCCGGCATCCTCTATATCCTGGACCAGAGCGAATTCCAGCACGGCGACCTGTATATCGATCAGGACGAGCTGCTGCAAAAGTGCTCTTGGCTGCTCGACGTCGCCGACAGCGACGTTTTCATTGCCCTGGAAAAGATGATCGAGCGCGGCGAACTGTGCCGCCAGGAAATCCCGGAAAAATGCATCGTCAAGCCGCACAACGACCTGATCGAAAGGCAGTCGGCCCGACGCCTCTTCGAATTGAGCCGGGGCTTCGGCGCCGAGCGGGAACTGGCGGTCAATTTTGAAGCCGTGTTTGAAAAATTGGCCCTGGAATTGACCGTCGAGCAGAAAAAAGCGGTCCTGGCCGCGGTGCAAAACCGGCTGACCATCATCAGCGGCGGTCCCGGCACGGGAAAAACCACCATCATCCGCGCCATCATCGAGGTCCTGCGCGCCAACCGCAAGACGATCCTGATCGCCGCCCCGACCGGGCGGGCCGCCAAGCGCATCGAGGAGAGCTCGTTCTACCAGGCGTCGACCATCCACCGTTTGCTCAAGGTCAATCCCGAAAACGGCCAGTTCGCGCACGACGCCCGCAACCCGTTGTTGACGGACGCCATCATCGTCGACGAGTTTTCCATGGTCGATTCCTTCATCCTCCACTCGCTGCTGCAGGCGCTGGCCGCCGACACCCAGCTGCTCATCATCGGCGACAAGGACCAGCTGCCCTCGGTCGGCCCGGGCAACGTGTTGCGCGACATGATCCAAAGCGACTATTTCCACACCATCTACCTGAGCCGCAATTTCCGCCAGAACCAGGACAGCCTGATCGTCGAGAACGCCTTCCGGGTGAACAGCGGCGAAGCGCTCCTTTTCCCCCCCTATTCGCCGGAGCTCGATTTCGTCCTCCTGCCGGTGCAGGGTGACGCCCAGGTCCTGGAAAAGGTGGAGGGCATCGTCCGCTATTACCAGGACGAATACTCCTTCAATTCCACCGCCCTGCAGATCCTCATGCCCATGTACCGCGGCGATGCGGGCATCGACCGCATCAACCGGCTGGTCCAGGAAAAATTCAATCCCGAACCCTTCCTGCTGCAAAGGGAAAAAACGGCCTTCAAGCGCCTGGACAAGGTGATGCAGACCCGGAACGATTACGACAAGCAGGTCTTCAATGGCGACCTGGGCATCGTCGAGGGCTACGACGGCCGCAACAAGCTGCTGGTGGTGAGCTTTGACGGGGCGCTGGTCGAATACGGCGGCGACGAGCTGGACGAGCTCGTCCTCTCCTACGCCGTCTCGGTGCACAAGGCGCAGGGTTCGGAATACGACGTCGTCGTTCTGGGGCTGCTGCCGTCCCACGCGCGCATGCTCAGCCGCGAACTTTTTTACACGGCCATCACCCGGGCCAAAAAAAAGCTGATTCTGCTGTCGGATGAGAAAACGGTGGCCCGCGCCTGCGCCAACTCGCAGCCGACCCGGCGCAAGACGCTGCTGCCGTTGAGGCTGCGGGAAGCTTTTTCCAAGCCGGCTGTGCTATAATTCGCGGATGGAATCCATCGCTTCCACCCCGATGCTCCGCCAGTATCTGGAGATCAAAAAGAGCTACCCCGACGCCATCCTGTTTTTCCGCCTGGGCGATTTTTACGAGATGTTTTTCGACGACGCCAAGACCGCCGCCCCGATCCTGGAAGTGGTCCTGACCTCGCGCAACAAGAGCAAGGAGGACGCGGTGCCGCTGTGCGGCGTCCCCCACCACGCCTGGGAAAATTACGCCGCCAAGCTGCTGCGCCGCGGCTTCAAGGTAGCCATCTGCGAACAGGTCGAGGACCCGGCCCTGGCCAAGGGGCTCGTGCGCCGCGAGGTGACCCACATCCTGACCCCGGCCACGGCCCTGGAGGTCGAGGCGCTGAACAGCGGCCAGAGCAATTTCATCGCCGTCATCCGCCGCCAGGGGCCGGCGCTGGCCCTGGCCTCGCTGGACCTGGCGGTCTCCGATTTTGAGGTGAAAACATTCGCCAGCGGCGATGAAGAAGCGCTGGTCAACGAACTCTACCGGAAATTTCCCAAGGAAATCATCGTTGCCGCCAAATACGAAAACGAGTTCCGCGCCCTGACCAAGCGCTTCCCCGAGTTCGGCGACATAACGGTCACCGTCTATGCCGACGCCGAATTCAACGCCGTGGACAGCGCCCAGGTGCTGAAGCACCAGTTTAACCTGGCCAGCAGCGAGGGGCTGGGGCTGGACGACCACCCGGCCGCCATGGCCGCGGCCGGAGTGATGATCAAGTACTTGCGCTCGATCCGCCGCGGCTCCTTGGCCCACCTCTCGCCGCCCCGCTTCAACGCCAAGGAGGATTACCTGGTCTTGGACGCGGTCTCGTTCCGTAACTTGGAAATCGTCCTCAACCTGCGCAGCGGCACGGCCACCGGCTCCCTCTTCGGGGCGGTCGATTTTACCGTCACCCCGATGGGCAGGCGCCTGCTGCACAAATGGCTCTCCTACCCGCTGCTCGACAGGGGGAAAATCGAACTGCGCCTGGACGGGGTCGAGGAATTCTCCCAGAACCTCATCGGTCGCAGCGAGGTGCGCAAGCAGCTGAAATATTTCGCTGACCTGGCCCGACTGAATTCCAAGATCGCGCTGAACATCGCTCTGCCCCAGCACCTGCTCAACCTGGGCGACACGCTGCAGAAAATTCCCGGTTTGAAAGGCATTATCACGGATTTCCGCGCCGGCCTCGTGTGCGACGTGCGCGACCGGCTGCAGCCGCTGCCGGAGCTGGTGGCGCTGATCGACAAGACCATCGCCGCTGAGCCGGCCAACACCATCCACGCCGGGCAGATCATCAAGCAGGGCTACAACCAGGAGCTGGACGAACTGCGCGCCATCAGCCACAACGCCAAGGAGATCGTCTCGGCCATGGAGAAAAGCGAAAAAGCCAAGACCGGCATCCCATCGCTTAAAATCAAGTACAACAAGGTCTTCGGCTATTTCATCGAGGTGACCAACTCCCACCTGAAGCTGGTTCCCGAGAACTACATCCGTAAGCAGACGCTGGTCAACGCCGAGCGTTTCCTGACCGCCGAATTGAAGGAGCTGGAGGACAAGATCCTCAAGGCCGAGGAGCGCATCGTCGTCATCGAGGAGAAGCTCTACCTGGAGGTCCTGGCCGAGCTCCAGCGCTTCTCAGGCCAGCTGAATCTCGACGCCGAGCTGATCGCCCTGCTCGACGTCCTCTCCGCCTGGGGCGAGCTCGCCCAGCGCCGGAGCTACGTGCGCCCGGAGGTCAACGACGGTATGGCCATCCGCATCCAGGATGGCCGCCACCCGGTGATCGAGACCGCCGCCGGCCGCGGCTTCATCCCCAACGATCTGGAAATGGCCTCCGAGAGCGACCAGATCCTGATCATCACCGGGCCGAACATGGGCGGCAAGTCGACCTACCTGCGCCAGAACACATTGATCGTCATCCTGGCCCAGGCCGGCTGCTTCGTCCCGGCCAGCAAGGCCCAGATCGGCATTTGCGACCGCGTCTTCACCCGCATCGGCGCCTCCGATTCGCTGATCGAGGGCAAGTCGACCTTCCTGATCGAGATGATCGAGGCGGCGATCATCCTGAACAACGCCAGCGCCCGCTCGCTGATCCTGCTCGACGAGATCGGCCGCGGCACCTCGACCTACGACGGCCTCTCCATTGCCTGGGCGGTGGTCGAGTTCCTGCACGGCCTGAAGGAAAGGCCGCGCACCCTGTTCGCCACCCATTACCACGAGCTGACCGAATTGGCGTCGATCCTGGCCCGGGTCAAGAACTACCACATCGCCGTCAAGGAGTGGCAGGACAACGTCATCTTCCTGCACAAGATCATGCCCGGCCCGACCGACCAGAGCTTCGGCATCCATGTCGCCAAGATCGCCGGCATCCCCAAGCCGGTGATCGAACGCGCCAAGGAGATCCTGCTCAACCTGGAAAAGAAAGAACTGAACCGCCTGGTCAAGGAGCGCATCACCGGCAAGATCGAAAAGATGCCGGCCGTCGAAGCCGGCCTTTTCCCCGAGGACATGGAATTGAAGGTCTGGGACGAGATTCGCGACAAGCTGAAGGAGATCGACATCGCCCGGTTGACGCCGCTGGAAGCCTTGAACATCCTTCAATTCCTGAAAGCCAAGAGCGACAAATTTCAATAGATTTTTTTGGCTGAACTGGAGTTTCCTCTTAAATTCGTTAATACTAAATTTATTTTCGGCCATTGACATTGCCGATCCATATCCTCAAAATGCAGGCATGAGGAAGTTTGGCCTGTTTCTGCTCGCGGGTATCATGGTGGCGGGGATGGTCGGGTGTGGCGGCGGCGAGAACGAAGAGGAGTCGAGGATCGTCCTCTCTGTTCCTTTCGCTGCGGGCGATCTGCCCTTTATGCTCATTCCGATGGGAGAGACAGTTTACCATCCGAAGCCGGAGAATCCCGAGGGACACCCGGGGATCGATTTCTACTGGGACCACCAGGCAACCATCGTCGCGTCCGCGCCGGGCACTGTTGCCTACCTGGAGGCAGGGTACTGGGCGGGGACGTGGGACGTGGTCGTACGCACGGGGAAGTACCTCGTCGGCTACACCGAGCTGGGGTCGTACAACCCCGCCCTACATGTTGGCACGCAGATCGACGCCGGTACGTTCATCGGCTATCCGGGTCCCCTGCCGGGCCGTTGGATGATCCATTGGGAGTTCGGGTACGACTTGGGTTTCAGGTACCCCGATCGGCTCTGCCCGATGACCTACTTCGACGACGCGTCCCGCGCGGCCATAGAGAAGGTGTGGGCAGGCACCGTGTGGGAGTACAAGCCGCTGTTTCCGGATATCTGCAGCGGCGATTTCAATGGCAAGGACGATTAGCATCCAGCTCCTCATCAGCGACGAGATCGCCCTGCTTCTTCAGAACGGCGTGGCTACCTTTAGCCGCTCGTCTTCATAGCATTCGACACCGGATGCGCCGCGGCGAGCCCGAGTCTTTCTCGGCCTCGTGCCGGTGATCGTCGATACAGCTACCGGAACCTGGTATCGTCCTGATCAGCAAAACATTGACGCTGTGTTGGTCGGGCAGCAGGATTAAAACCAGGACCGAAGCGAGTATCATTCAACCGCCTAAGATGAGGTTTCCCGGGGACGCAGAGTTAGAGGTTTGGGACGAGATCCGCGACAAGCTGAAGGAGATCGACATCGCCCGGTTGACGCCGCTGGAGGTGCTGAACATCCTGCAGTTTTTAAAAAGCAAGAGCGACAAGTTCCAGTAGAAATTCAGTTATCTTTAAAATTTTCATTATTCTAGTTGTTTGGTTTTTTAGAATTTACCAAAATGATTCTTAAAATGAGTTTTTGGAAATTGTATTGTAAGACAAAAAATGTAGAAAACGACAAAACTTTAAACGATTATTTCTAAATCTCCAATAAAACAATTTCGTTGTACTTCGCCTTTTCTTTATGGCATAATTTTTAATTAAATGGGCTGAGGTTGCTATTTTTATTTTAAATTTAAAAGTCAAATTGAAATTGCAATCAACCTAGGTTTTAGGGGGAGAACATGGGAATTCTTGAATTCTTTACCAAAAAAAAACTGAAAGAAGAAATCGGCTTACAAAAAGAAAGAATTGTATCACTGGAAAAGGAACGAAATGAATTACGAAAGGTTATGAAGGAGATCGGTGGACTTGATTTGATCGAGATAAAAAAAGAAATTGATAAAATAGAAGAAAGTAAAAATACGAAACTCCAGGATATCGAGAATTGCATAAATACTATAACTGCCTTGGAACTGGTAATAAAAAACAGAAAAAATGAGATAGTTGAACTGGATGAAGAAATTTTACTTCAGTCATTTGGTCTTTATAAACCGAGATATGAATATCTGAAGACTTCAGCGGAGTATAAATTAAAACTAGATGCAATCCGCGAGCAACAAAAAACTAAAGTGAAGGAGGGAACTGCCGCCAGTTGTTCTACAAGTTGGGCGGTCAATCAAAATCTAAAGGAAGGGGAGCGTATGGTTCGCGATTATCAAAAGCTGATCCTTCGCGCATTTAATAACGAATGTGATGCAAGTATTACAGACGTAAAGTTCAATAATATAGAATCAATCGAGAAGAAAATTAGGAAGGCTTATGAAATTCTCAACAAACTTGGTTCTCGGATGAGCATTATTATATCTAGTGAATATCTTGAATTGAAGCTTCAAGAACTCTATCTTAGCCACGAGTATCAGATTAAAAAGCAGGAAGAGAAAGAGGAACAAAAGAGAGTCAGGGAACAGATGAGAGAAGAAGCCAAACTGGCCAGAGAGATCGAGGAGCAACGTTTAAAAATTGAAAAGGAAGAAAAACATTTTAAGAACGCTGTCATTGCGCTTGATAACCAATTAAAAAGTGCGAAGTCCGAAGAAGAACGAAAGGTTATTGAAGTGGAACGCGCTGGGATTCTTGAAAAACTTGGAGAAATTGAAGGGGCTAAAAAAGAAATCGATTATCGCGAGCAGAACACCAGGGCGGGTTATGTATACATCATCTCTAACATTGGGGCATTTGGTGAGAATGTGTTTAAGATTGGCATGACCAGACGTCTCGATCCACAGGAGCGTGTTGATGAACTTGGAGACGCCTCTGTACCTTTTAACTTTGATGTTCATGCAATGATTTTTTCCGACAACGCTCCAACTCTTGAAAATGCAATCCAAAAGAAATTTGCAGCAACCAGATTAAATTTGATCAATTTTAGGCGTGAGTTTTTTCAAGCCAAGCTGGAAGATATTGAGAAAGTAGTGAAAGAGAATTTTTCGAAACCTGTGGAATTCATAAAAACGCCAGATGCAGCTCAATTCCGAGAGTCGATTGAAATTAGGAAATTAACTTTTACTAACTGAAGCGACCGCATATAGTAATTGGGAAAAATAATTGAGTTGATACTTACCCCATCGATAGTGGGAAATCTGGGAACGGTGCTGAATTTTGTGACTTTGTATGTAGAAGCTGAATTCATGCAGCGGGATTGTAATCTATAAAAAAAATTTTCAGGCTTTGCTTTTTTACATGAAACGATCAAGATTGCCTTGTATTTTTTACTTATTCGATGTATTATTGCCTTGTATTTTTACAGAATAAAGGTGGAGAAATATGAAACGAACGATTGGAAAAGCTTTCTTGGAATGGAAACAGGACCCGAAGCGAAAAATTCTGCTGCTGCGCGGGGCCAGGCAGGTAGGCAAGACCTATTCCATAAGGGAACTTGGCAAGACTTTCAGCAGCTTTGTGGAAGTGAATTTTGAGGAAAATCCAGAGATCAAGCCCTTTTTTGAAAAATCGCTCAACCCTTTGGAAATTATTGAGAAACTCGCCATTTATTTCGGCAAGGCAATTGTTCCCGGCGAGAGTTTGCTTTTTTTTGATGAAATCCAGGCCTGCCCGGAAGCATTAAAATCACTGCGCTTCTTTTATGAAAAAATTCCCGAACTCCATGTGGCGGCGGCCGGTTCGCTCCTTGAATTGGCTATTGCCGATCTGCCATCCTTTGGCGTTGGCAGAATTGAATCGCTGTTCATGTATCCCTTGACGTTTGCTGAATTCATGGCAGCGGCCGGAGATCAACAACTAAACAGCCTGATTGCCAAAGCTTCCCCGGAAAATCCTTTGGACAACATTATTCATGAAAAAATATTGGCCAAACTCAAGATTTTTCAAATCATCGGCGGTATGCCCGAAGTGGTTAAAGACTATCTGGAAACAAAAGATTTTAACCGTTGTCAGAAAAAACTTGATAACTTGGTAACGTCGTGGGTCGATGATTTTGCCAAATACAAAAAACGTTCGCCGGTGTTGCGCTTGCAGGAGGTCTTTAAAGCCATTGTTTTTCAAACGGGGAACAAGTTCAAATACTCCAGCATTGCCAATGGGAGAACGGAATTATACAAAGATGCTTTGGAGCTTCTGATCAAGGCAGGGTTGGCATACAAGGTATGTCATACATCTGCTCGAGGCTTGCCTCTGGGCGCGCAAATAAACGAAAAAAAATTCAAGGTTCTGATAGTTGACAGCGGCATCTTTCAGCGCATTCTGGGCTTAAACCTTTCCGAATATATTGCATCCGACCTGCAGCAGCTGATCAACAAAGGGCATTTGGCGGAACTGTTTGCCGGATTGGAATTGATAAAATCGGCATCTCCTTACAGCTATCCCGAACTTTATTATTGGCACCGCGAGCAAAGATCCAGCAATGCCGAAGTCGATTTTGTTATTCAGGGAAAGAAAGGGGTAGTTCCGCTGGAAGTCAAGTCAGGTACAAAGGGCCAGATGCAGAGCCTGTATATTTTTCTTAAAGAAAGAAACCTTTCCAAAGGTGTCAGGATATCGGCTGAAAAATTTTCACACCATGGCAAAATAACAACCATCCCCCTCTATGCCGCTTCCAGGGCATATGGAATATAGTTTTTTTTTCCTATAGGACATGGTGCTGAAGGTGTGGGACGAGATCCGCGACAAGCTGAAGGAGATCGATATCGCCCGGTTGACGCCGCTGGAAGCGCTGAACATCTTGCAGTTCCTTAAAAGCAAAAGCGACAAGTTTCAATAGATTTTCCGATCCTCCGACGTCAGGAGGAGTTGATCGGTCTGTCCCCAAAGGGGATGGATAGTTTGTGCTGCATCGATTGCAATTTCATTAAATTATTCTTAGAATTCAATCATGATGAAAAATGATTTTCCTGTCAATTCCAAATATGGACCGAAACCAGTCTGGAATGAAAACCATCGATTGCTGCGCCGGACTCCGGCCGTCTCGCATTGATGGATGGGATTGAAATGATGGGGGATGCGATCATGAGAAAAACAATCATCCGGAACATCGGACTGATCCTCGCCGTCCTGTTTCTTTCCGTCTCTTGCGGCAGGGAAGAAGATGAGATTACCTGGCCCGGTGGCCCGGTCATGTTCACCCTGTCGCCGGTTCCATACAGCGCCATCTCTTCCGCGACCCCGCTGGGAAACCTGAATCCGCCGGGCCACACAATCCCGAGCAACCATATGGGTTTTTACCTCAACGCCGGCACACACCAGGTGTGCGCCATGGCCGCCTGGAGGATCACGAGGGTCTACTACAACGCGGGATCCGATGATTACGATATCGAATTTAGGCACACCAGCACGTGCCGGTCGTATCTCGGCCATGTCGAGAATCCGACCGCTATCGTCGTGGTCGGGACAGACGTCGAGGCGGGAGAGTATGTCGGATGGGCCACGAGCTATCTCGACATCGGGGTGATCGACGATGATATCACGCGGTACTTCATCGTGCCGGGTCGGTATCATGAAAATTCCATCCATGCCGGAGACGTCTACCTCTACTGCTCCGACGAGGTCAGGGAAAATCTCCTGACCAAGAACCGCAGGACGGCGGAGCCGCGCGGCGGGAAGATCGATTTCGACATCGACGGGGCGCTGTCCGGGTGCTGGTTCCTCGAAGGCACGCCGGTGACCTATGAAGCTTCGAGCTACCTGTATGGCGTTGCCCAGATCTCGTTCGTGTACGACATGTGGGACCCGTCGAAACGC
>JAPKZL010000197.1 GCA_026393795.1 Candidatus Aminicenantes bacterium
GGCTCGATGAGCGCGAGCACATGAACCGCAGCTTCGTTTTCGGCGGCCAGCCCCGGCGCGTCGCCGGATAAAGACCAGGCAACGGCCGGCGGCAGCGCCCAAAAAACGTTCAACGCCCCGGCGCCAGGGAAATTTACAAACGGCCGGAGTTGTGATATCGTGATAGCGGCCGGCAGGGTTCGGCCCGGACGGAGTCATGAACATCTATCTGAAAAAACTCGAAATGCACGGGTTCAAATCGTTCCCGGAAAAAACCGTCGTCCAGTTCCACCAGGGCATCACGGCCGTAATCGGACCCAACGGCTGCGGCAAGAGCAACCTGGTCGACGCCCTGCTCTGGGTGCTGGGCGAACAGCGCATCAAGAACCTGCGCGGCGAAAACAACGAGGACCTGATCTTTACCGGCAGCGCCTCGAAAAAACCGCTGGGCATGACCGAGGTCGGGGCCTATTTCGCCAACAACGACAACGAGACCTACATCGCCCGGCGTTTTTTCCGCTCCGGCGAGGGCAAATACGTCCTGAACGAAAAATTCTGCCGCAACAAGGATATCCAGGACACCCTGTTCGACCTGGGCATCGGCGAGCGCAACTACTTCATCTTCGAACAGGGCAGCGTCGAGAAGATGATCAATCTCAAGCCCAGCGAAAGGCGCATCCTGATCGAGGAAGCGGCGGGCATCGCCCAGTACCTGGAGAGGAAAAAGGAAACAACCGGCAAGCAGATCATCGCCCAGCAGAACCTGGACAGCCTAGATCTCGTTTTGCAGGAAAAGAACAACCGGCTGCGCGAGCTGAAAAACCAGGTGCACTTCGCCCGCAAGTACCGCAACCTCAAGAACCAGAAGAACGATTACCTGAAGGCGCTGCTCAAGAAGAAATACCTGAATTTCAAGGAGGGGTTCGACCTCCAGGGCGGCAAGATCGTGGAGTTCATGAGCGGTGAAGCGGCGCTGGCCAAGGAGATCGCCGATTTCGATAAGAGCCTGCTCGAGCTGGAAACGAAGCGCTGGGAGCTGGACCGCAGCCTGAAAAAAAACCAGCAGCTGATCTATGACCACAACAACGCGATTCTGAACGGCAGCAAGGAGATCGAAAAATCGCTGCAGCGGCAAGAATTCCTCAAGCAGAGGATTCTCGAGCTGGACAAGCTGATCCGGGAGAGCCAGGCCGACATCAAGGAGATCGGCAAGCAGGAGAAGGCGCTGGCTGCGGAAATGGCCGAATTCGAAAAGCAATTGTCCGAGCAGGGCGGCCGCAACCAGGGCCTGGACCTGACTATCGCCGAGCTCAAAAATGTTTCCGCCGAGCGCAATGCCCGCGACGGGCACCTGAAAAAATCGATGTTCAACCTGCAGGTCGAGATCTCGCGAAATCGCAACGAATCCTCCCAGCTGGAAAAAAACCTGATGCGCCTCGAGGCGGATGTCGGCAACCGCAAGCACATCATCGGTGAACTCCAAAGCCAGGGCCTGAGCCCGGAGATGGGCGAGATGGAAAAGGCGGTCCAGGCGCTGGCCGAAGCCCTGCCCGCGCTCGAGCGGGAGGCGGAAGGCGCGGCTGTTGAGGTAAAAACGGCTCGCAGCGCCGAGGAGACGGCTGAAAAACAGCTGCGCGACGCCATGAACGAGATCGCCGGCCTCGGCCGCCAGAAGGAAAAATACCTGGAGATCAAGCACAAGATCACCGGCGCCAACGGCAAGCCGTTCGCTGGCAAAAACCATGGCTTCCTTCAGGAAATGCTGGTGGCGTCCAAGAAACTGCATCCGCTGCTGGAGAGCTTTTATTTCGACGAGCTCGACGCACCGATCCTGACCGACCGCGAGTCCGCCCTGCAGCCGGATTTGCGCAAGGCATTCCTGAAGCGCGCCGCGGTCGCGAGCCTGCCCGAGGCCATCCGCCGCGAGGCCGGTTTCCTGAATTTCGTCAAAGATCTGTTCGAATTGGAAGACAAGGGACTGAAGCCGTTCTTCCGCGATGGCGTGCTGGTGGACTCGCTGGCGTACGGCTTGGCGATTTTTTTCAAATACGGGGTGGACATCATCACCCAGGAAGGCGAAGTGATCGGCGGCAACGGCGTGCTGATCAAGAACCGCGAGCGGGGCATCCTGGAAGTGCTCGATGAGATCAAGGCGATCGACAAAAAAATATCCGTTCTGGAAGAGGGGCTGGCCGGGATGCGCGCCGGGTGCGACTGGATCGCGGGGCAGCAAAAGGAAAAGGCCGCCCGCCTGGAAAAGGCGGCAGCGGCGTTGAACGCTCACAAGGAGGAGGCCATTTCCCTGCGCTCGCGGCTGGAGGCGCTGAAAAAAAATCGCGACCTGGGCCTGAACCGCATCCAGGTCACCGGGGCCGAGATCGAAAACCTGAGCGTCGAAACGGTCAAGCTCAAGGAGCGCCTGGCCGAACTGGAGCGGAAGAAAGCCGAACTGGACAAACAGAACGAGGCGCTGGAACGAGAAAAGGAGGAGTTCAGCCGCGAGAGCGTGAAACTGCTGCAGCAGGTCAGCGAGAAGGAAAAGGAAAAAATCCTTCATGACAACGCCCTGAACCTGATCCGCGAAAAGCTCCATTCGCGGCAAAACTCCCAGCAGGATACGCAAAGCCGGCAGGAAAAACGCCGCCAGCAGGCGAGCAACGCCGAGGACGAGAAGAAACGCCTGGATAAGGAGATCGCGGACGGCATGGCCAAGATGGAGGAGATCAAGGCTGCCGGCACAGCGCTGGAGAAGGAAAAAGCCGGCCTGGAAAAAGCGTTGAAGCAGGAAGAGCTCTCCCTGGACGAGGTCAACGGCCAGACCAAGAATATTTCCGCCGATCTGGCCATCAAGCGCAAGGCCCTGGACGAGTGGCGGGAAAGCAAGAAGGAGAGCGAGATCAGTCTGGCCTCGATCAAAAAGGATCTTTTCCAGCTGGAGGAGATCGCCGGCCAGGAGCTGGGCATGGAGCTGAAGGACATCGAGGCCGACGACTCGCTGCTGCAGGGGGGAACCGCCGAGCTGGACAGCCAGTTGAACGACATGGTCGGCAAGCTGAACCGCATGCGCGAAAGCGACCGCCTGAATTTTTCCGCCGAGGCCGAGTTCGACATCCTGGAAAAGGATTTCAATTTCCTGCAGACGCAGAAGGACGATATCGTCAAGTCGATCCTGGACATGAATACGGCCATCGCCCGCATCGACGATGAATCGCGCACCAGTTTTCTCAAGGCCTTCGATGCCATCAAGGATAATTTCGTCAAGAATTTCAAGATCCTCTTCGAGGGCGGCGAAGCCGAGCTGCTCCTGACCGACAGCAGCAACGTGCTGGAAGCAGGCCTGGAGATCCAGGTCCAGCCGCCCGGGAAAAGGCTGCAAAGCATGCGCCTGCTTTCCGGGGGCGAAAAAACGCTGACCTCGCTGGCCTTCCTTTTCGCCTTGTTCGAGTACAAGCCGTCGCCCTTCTGAGTTTTCGACGAAGTGGACGCGTCGCTCGACGAGGCCAACATCCAGAGGTTCCTGAAGTTCCTGCACCAGTTGAAAAAGAAAACCCAGTTCGTCATCATCACCCACAACTTCAAGACCATGGAGGAGGCCGATTACATTTACGGCATCAGCATGGACGAGCCCGGCGTTTCCAGGCTCTATTCGATGAAGATGACCTGAGGCGGCCAGCCATGGCGGAAGACGGCTACATCCAGGTTTACACGGGTAACGGCAAAGGCAAGACGACGGCTGCCCTCGGCCTGGCCCTGCGTGCCGCCGGCCGGGGGATGAAGACCTACATGGCGCAGTTTTTAAAGAAGGGGGACTACGGTGAGCTGGTGGCGGCCAAGCGGTTTTTGCCGGAGCTGCTCGTCATCGAGCAGTTCGGATTGCCCGATTTCCACCACCGCGAGAGCGGCGTCAGCGAAGCGGAAAGGGAGGCGGGCGCGGCCGGCTTGGTCGCGGCCAAAAAAGCCATGATAAGCGGCATTTACCGCATCGTGGTCCTGGATGAAATCAACACCCTGCTCCATTTTGAGATCCTCCCGCTAGAGCCGATCCTGCAGCTTCTGGCCGCAAGACCGCCCGGACTGGAATTGATCCTCACCGGCCGCTACGCGCCGGAGGAAATCCTGGCGGCCGCCGACCTGATCACCGAGATGCAGGAAACCCGCCATTATTACCAGAAAAACGTCCCGGCCCGCAACGGGATTGAAAAGTAGATTTTTCCCATGGCTATTGACTTTTTGTTTCAATAGGCATATACATTTTCCATTGATGACGAAATTCTTAGAGAGGAGGAACTAGCAATGAAAAAATTGTTGTTCGTGGGGTTGATTTTCAGTTTTTTACTCACCATCCCGGCTGCCGAAAAAGTAAGCCGCCTGGGGCAGCATCCTTTTTATAGAGACAAGGATATCCAGCCCACTGACTTAAAAAAGATCGCGGTTGACAAAGCGGGTGATGTCAAGATGGGGTTCGAGGAAGCCGGCAACGGCGAGCTGGTCTTCGCTTTCCTGGAACAGATCCAGAAAGCCGATGTTCAGACGACCAACTTGAATCCCGGCGACACCCTGGAGTGGATGTTCTTCAAGGAAGGCCGGAAGGTCAAGGTAAAGAAAGACGTGGTCTACGAAGGCAAAAAACCGGTTCCCGCCTACACCTTCGTCATTTCCCGCGAAGGAAAGGTCTATGAATTTATCGTGCCCAAGATTTGCGGAAACATCTCGCTGAAAAATACTCGTGAAGCTCCAGTCTGCTCCCTCAACGTAACGCCGAGCGAAACCGAGGCGGGCAAGCCGGTGAAAATCGACATGTGCGCCTCGCAGAACGTCCTGAAATCCGTTGTCGAAGTCAAGGACGCCGCCGGCACCGTGGTCAAGACCATCGAGCTCACCGCCGACAACTGCTCGGCCGATCTGGTCCTTGACCAGGTTGGCGAATACTCGGTAGTGGCGGTCGGTGAAGGACAGTATGGCGTAAAATCGGCCCCTTGCGACGTGATGCTCAAGGTCACCGAAGCCATGCCGTTGGTTGCGCCCATCGCGGTCGTCACCGAGACCCGCGCCGGAGCCGGCAAATATGGCACCACCAAGCCCCTGGCCTTTCTGATCGAGGGCGGCCCCGGGTTGTTGAAGGGAACCTACACCGGCATGTTCTGGGCCCGGATCGGCTTGCAGGTCAATCTGGTCCAGGACACCCTGGACGCGGTCTTCTCCGTCGGCGGCGGCATCCCGGTCAAAGGCGATCCGTGGAAGTCCTTTTTCATGGGCAACGCCCTGCTGAACCTGCACGCGGGTCCGGCTTATGTGGCCGGCGGCCTGGGCTACAGCAGCAAGGAGCGGGAAGGGCGTTTGGACGGCATCGACCTGGTCGGCGAGCTGGGGATCAACCTGTTCCGCTCGAACGACTCGATCGGCTCGCTGCTCGGCGAACTGCGCGCGCCGGTGTTTACCACCGACCGTGATTTCGAGCACCACCACAAGCTGCTGCTGGGCTTCCGCTTTATCTTTTAATCGCCGCTAGCGGTTGCTCCGCAAGCACTGGCTTTATCGGGGCCAAGGCCAAAAGCCTTGGCCCCTTTTTATTTGAAGGCAATTTTTCCCCCAACGGCCTCCCGACGGCCGAACTTGACAATGCTTTTTTCTCTCGCCTATAATGTGTTCAAGGAGAGACTATCATGCTTAAAAAAATGTTCTTTTTGGGCTGGCTGCTTCTTCCGCTTCTGCTTTCGGCCCAGAGCCAGGACATCAATCTTGGCGGGATCGATTTCCCCAAGGCCTACATCCATGCCGGTACGGATTTTCAAAAGGGGATATATGGGGTGGTGCTGACAATGAAAGATACCGTCCCGTTTTTCAATATCTATGATTCCAAAGAGGGTCTGTTGTTCGAGGAGATGGCCATCGTCAAGGGAGACTACCGGGGCGGGAAAAAATCCGCTTTCCGCATGCAAAAAGGATTTGTAAGGGGTGAGGAGTATTTCCGCATCAAGGTCATGCGCCCCGGGCAAATCCTGATGGCTTATTTCCTGGTCAAAAAATAAACCCGGCCCCGGCCGGATTCCCCTTTTTTCGAGGGCTCAATCGTCGTCGCTCTCTGCCTCGGTCTTGAAATAGTTGTAGATTTTCTGGTGTTCCTCGTCGTTGCAGAATTCCAGTGGTTCCGTGCCCGGCAGGAAGGCTTCGCTGAAAGGGTACAGGCAATCGGGGGTCAGCAGTTTGCCGGTGTACTTGTCGATGTTAATCATGAAGACGCCGGAAGGGACTTGGAATTTGCCGGTTTCCGGGTACTTGACTAAATACTTCTCCATGAAAGCGACGAATACGGGCGCCGCCGCCAGTGAGCCGGTTTCTTGCCTGCCCAGGCTTTTTTTCTGATCGAAGCCCACCCAGACGCCGACGGTCAGGGTGGGCGAAAAGCCGATGAACCAGGCGTCGGTGGAGTCGTTGGAGGTTCCGGTTTTGCCGCCGATGGGCGCCGGCAGATGGCGCGCCCGCCAGCCGGTTCCCGACTTGACCACGCCCTGCAGCAGGTAGTTCATGACGAAAGCGGTCTCCTTTTCAATGACCTGTTTGCGGTCGGGTGAGTTTTCCTCGATGATGTTGTTGTTCAGATCGCTGATGCTGCGGATGAAATAGGAATTGACCCTGACGCCGTAGTTGGGAAAAACCGTGAACGCCTCGACCATCTCCTTGAGCGAGACTTCGAAAGCGCCCAGTGCCAGGGACATGTAGGGCTTGAGGTCGGAGCTGATGCCGAATTTCTTGGCATATTCCACGCCCACGGCCGGGGTGATCGCCTGGAGGATGCGCGCCGTGATCACGTTGCGCGACTGCTCCAAGCCGCGGCGCATGGTCAGCGGGCCCCGGTAATCCTCCGTGTGGTTCTTCGGCTCCCACAATTCCCCCGTCCATTCGTCCAGGTAGGAAAAGGGTTCGTCCTGGATGATGGTGGCCGGTGAGAAACCGTGCTCCAGCGCCGCCGTGTAGATGATCGGCTTGAAGGTAGAGCCGGTCTGGCGCAGGGCTTGAATGGCGCGGTTGAACTTGCTTTTCTGGAAAGCGTAACCGCCGACCATGGCCTTGATCTCGCCGCTCTTGTTGTCAACCACCAGGATGGCGCCGTCGACCTCCGGCTCCTGCTCCAGGCCCAGTTCCAGTCTTTTTTTCCCCGCGTCCACGACCAATATTTTGAACAGGGCGACATCGCCGGATTTAAAGAGGTGTTGGATGCTTTTTCTCGTCCATTGGGCGGAGGCGGCCGCCATTTCACCCCGGTAGGCGCCGATGCGCACCGTCAGCTTGGCCTTGCCGATTTCCATGATCACGCCCTCGACGATCTGGTTGGGCTCGAACCTCAGGTTTTCCCAGGCCGGCAGCTGGTACTTATCGGCATCCAGCTTGCTTTCGACCAGGTTGAACAATTTGGGTCGGCTGCGCCAGCCGCGGCGCTTGTCCAGGGCCCGCAGCCCTTCCCTGAGGGCGTCTTCGGCCCAGCGCTGCGTTTCTCCGTTCAGGGTGGTGAAGACCTTGAGTCCGCCCTTGTACAGCAGGTTGTCGCCGTACTTGCTTTCCAGGTACTTGCGCGTGTCTTCGGTGAAATAATCGGCCAGGGATTCGCTGCCGGCGTCGAAGGGCTTTTCAGGCAGCGTGACGGCCAGTGCCTGCCGGTATTCTTCCTGGCTGATGGCATTCATCAGCAGCATCTTGAGCAGCAGGTAGTTGCGCCGCTTGAGCGTGTTTTCCGGCCGCCTGAAAATCGCGTACAGCCCGTTGGGGTTGGGGATGATGCAAGCGATCAGGGCCGCTTCGGCCAGATTGATGTCCTTGATGGATTTACCGAAATAATAGCGTGCGGCCGCCCCGACGCCGTAAATGCTGCCGCCCAGAAAAATCTTGTTGCAATAAAAGGTCAATATCTGGTCCTTGGTGTATTTTTTTTCGATCTGGATGGCCAGCAGCATCTCTTTCAGTTTGCGGCTTACGGTGGGTTCCGGAGTCAGGAAAAGGCCCCGGGCCAGCTGCTGGGTGATGGAGCTGCCGCCGCCCTGTTTCTTGCGCAGCAGCAAGCCGCTGACGGCGCGGACAAGGCCGCGAAAATTGATCCCCCAATGGGTGTAAAACTGGTTGTCTTCGGCGCAGACGAGGGCTTTTTTTAGTACATCCGGGATATCCGAGCTCTTGACGATCACCCGTTTTTCGATGGCGAAATCCTTGATGGCCGCGTTCTGGTCGTCATAGACCGTGGTCATGACCACGGGCTTGATGTCTTCCAGGTTTTTTATCTGCGGGAAACCCTTCTGATAGACGAGGATCAATCCCAGCAGAATTCCCAGCAGCGAGGTGAGCAGGAAGCTGCTGGCAATGAGGATCGTCCGCAGATGCTTCAAAAAAAATTGTTTCATGGAGATTCCAAGTATATCATATTCTCGGCCGCAAAAAAACATCGACCCGGCCCGCTGCGGTTGATTTTTGCGGCCGATTTGCCTATACTGGGCGCCAGGTGAAGACATGATCAAGGGCATCGGCGTGGATATGGTCGAGATCGGCCGGGTGCGGAAATTGCTGGAGCAGGACAACGGCTTTGTCGAAAGGATGTTTACGGTCCGGGAAATCGCTTATTGCGAAAGCAAGTATTTCAAGGCCCAGCATTACGCGGCGCGCTTCACCGCCAAAGAAGCATTTTTCAAAGCCCTGGGCACCGGCTTTCGTGACGGCATGAGCTGGCAGGACGTGGAGGTGGAAAACGACGAACTCGGCAAGCCGCAGCTCCGGCTAATCGCCGCGGCGTTGAAAAAATTTAAAAGCAAAAAATTGCGGCGCGTGCTGCTGTCATTGTCCCACACCAGGGAGATGGCCGTCGCCCTGGTCGTTATCGAGTAATTTTCCCCTCTTTTTTGTTTCGTCCCGGGCGGAGGGGGTTTACTTCAGCTTGATCAGGTCGGAGGTGACCATCCCGTAGATGATGCGCGCCGTGTCGAAGATGTTGACCGCGCACTCCTTGGAAATTTGGTTGATGCTTTTCTTGCCGTCGATCTTGGCGATGATCACCCATTCCATGGTGGAAAGGGAAATCTTGCGGCGTTCCTGGCGGTCGATGTCGTTGAATTCGGGAATGGCGTCGATGGAGCCGATTTTCTTGCGCAGCAGCTTCCATTCGTCGATGCGCCGCGCCGATTCCATCAGCAGCGAGGTGATCGGACGCTGAATGCTGGTCGGGGTGTCGACCGACCCTTCTTCAAAGACGAATTCGCCCTCGTCCCAGGAAATGAGGGTGAAGATGGCGTCCTCGCCCTTGAACGAATCGGCCTCGGCATGGACGATCTCGCCTTTTTTCAGGTAGATCATCCCCTGCTGCCCGCTGGTGCGGGTGAGGATGAAACGGCCGGTCTGGTTGGAATTGGAAACCAGCTGGATGATATCCGCCAAATTAATCGAAGATAAGGATCCTTTTAAACTCATTTGTCTCACTCACGGAAAGCATAATAGTATAGGTTTTTTTGTCAATTGTCAATCGTTTTCGCGAATTCGCCATAAAAATTGATTGTTTGGATTTCAGTTTACTCAGGGGGGAATATTTCCTATAATGACGGCATGGATGCCAAGAAGCGGATCGAAGAACTTGCCGCCCAACTGCTCAAGCAGCAATATTTGTACTACGTTCAGGCCCGCCCGGAGATCAGCGACGAGGCATACGATCGCATGTTCGACGAGCTGCTGCGCCTGGAAAAGAAATTCCCCCAGTATGCCGGCGCCAATTCGCCCACGCGTCGGATTGGCTCCGACCTGGACAACGCCTTTCCCGAGAAAGCGCACGCGGCACCGGTCCTCAGCCTGGACAAGCTGTACCAGCCGGAGGAGCTCGAGCTGTGGCTGCTGAAAACCGCGGCCGCCGCCGGCGGCGGGGCAAGTTTCACCGTCGAGGAGAAAATAGACGGCGCCTCCATCGTCCTCTACTATGACCGCGGGGAGCTGCAGCACGCCCTCACCCGCGGCAACGGCCTCCTGGGCAACGATGTCAGCGCCAATGTGCGCACCATCAGCCAGGTTCCGCTGCGCATCGCCGAACCCTCGCCGCTGGCCGTGCGCGGCGAGATTTACATCACCCGCGACGATTTCGAGCGCTACAACTCGCAGGTGGCCGAAAAATACGCCAACCCGCGCAACCTGGCGGCCGGATCGTTGCGCAACCTCAAATCCTCCCTGGCGGCGCGCGTGCCCCTGAACATTTTCGTTTACGAGGGATTTTTTCAGGACGGGACCGGCCGCGATCACCTGGAAATCCTGCAGCGGCTGCACGAGCTGGGATTCCGCGTCAACCCGCAATTGGGGTATTTCTGCGCCGACGATGCCAAGCAGCGGCGGGCGCAGCACCTGTTTCCGGGCATTGTGGCCGGGCCGCTGACCGGCCTGAAGGAATACCTGCGCCGGCGGGCGGCTGCCCGGACGAAAATCCTCTACGATATCGACGGCCTGGTGGTCAAGGTAGTGGAGATGGACCTGCGCCGGGAGCTCGGCAGCACGGCCCACCACCCGCGCTGGGCCATGGCCTACAAGTTCGACTCTCCCCAGGGCCGGACCGTGCTACTGGGCGTGCAGGTGCAGGTGGGGCGCAACGGCCGGGTCACTCCGGTGGCACTGCTCCAGCCGGTGGCGCTTTCCGGAAGCACGGTCACGCGGGCCACGCTGCACAACCAGGACTATATCGACATGCTGGAACTGGGCGTCGGCGACGAGGTCAGCATCTCCAAGCGCGGCGACGTCATCCCGGCCGTCGACGAGGTGCTGGAAAAAAGCGAGCCGGCGCCGGGCACCTACAAGCTGCCCGACCGCTGCCCCTTTTGTCAGACACCGCTGGTGAAGGATGGTGCCCACCATTTCTGCAAAAACGACACCTGCCCCGAGCGGCGCCGGCGTGTGCTCGAGTATTTTTGCGCCAAGGAGCAGATGGACATCGAGACCCTGGGGGAGAAGACCATCGCTTTCCTGTTCGCCAAAGGCTGGGTGCAAACCATCCCCGACATTTATCGCTTCGATTACGGCTTGCTGGCCGGGGAAGAGGGCTTCAAGGAAAAAAAGATTGCCCGCATCCGCGCCGCGGTGGAAAAGAGCAAGTCCAGGCCCTTTGCCAAGGTCTTGGCCGCGCTGGGTTTTGAGGGGGTGGCGTCGGCCGTGGCCAGCGCCCTGATCGCCGACGGCTTCGACAGCGTGGAGAAAATCATCGCCGGTGCCGGGAAAAACGACTGGGAGGCCTTTGCAAGCATCGAAGGGATCGGCGAGGTTACGGCGCGGCTGCTGGTCGGGCATTTCAGCAGCCCGGCCAACCTGGAATTGATCGCCCGCCTGCGGGAGGCCGGCTTGCAGTTTCAGGCCGCGCCGGGCGGCCCGGAAAAGATCGATGATTCGTTCGCCGGCCAGGTCTGGGTCGTCACCGGAACGTTCGCCAACTTCGCCCCGCGCTCGCTGGCGGTCGTTGAGATCGAAAGCCGCGGCGGCAGGGTGGCGGAGAACGTCAGCGCCCGCACCACCTGCCTCCTTGCCGGCAGCCACCCCGGTTCCAAGCTGGCCCGGGCCGAGAAGCTCGGCATTCGCGTCGTCAATGAGGGAGAGTTCCTGAAACTCCTCGCCGGCAAGTGAAGGCCGACGGCCTGCCCCGGCTCCCGGTTGCACTAAATCCTTTTTTCGACTAGAATCATTATTGGTCTTCGAAAATTCAACAAGCATGTTTAGTCGTGCGGAGGTTTCATGAAAAAGCAGGGTTTTGATACCAAGGCGATCCACGCCGGTCTGGAAAAATTCTCTCCCGATTCGCTGTCGGTGCCGATCTATCAGTCGGTGGCCTATCCCTATGCCGACGCCAAGGAGGCGGCGGCGATTTTTACCGGCGAAAAGCCGGGCTATACTTACGGCCGCTGGGACAACCCCACGGTGGCTGTTTTTGAAAAACGCATGGCGGCCCTGGAGAACACCGAGGCGGCCATCGCCACTGCTTCGGGAATGTCGGCGATCTTCCTCTTGAGCCACCACCTGCTCAACCCGGGCGATGCCGTGGTTTCATCCAACCGGGTCTACGGCGGCACCTTCGGGCTTTTTGAGACCGGCTTGAAGAAAATGGGCTCGCAGGTTCATTGGGTCACCGCTCCCGACGACATCTCCGCCTGGGCCGCCGCCATCACGGCCAAGACGAAATTCCTGTTCGTCGAGACTCCCAGCAACCCGGCCCTGTTCGTGGCCGACATTCCGGCATTGGCCGCGCTGGCAGAAAAACACCACCTGCCGCTGGTTGTCGACAATACCATCGCCACTCCGGCCCTGCAGAGCCCCATCGATCTGGGAGCCAGCGTGGTGGTTCATTCCACCACCAAGTACATCTGCGGCAACGGCTCGAGCCTGGGCGGGATCATCTGCGGCTCGCGGGGACTGGTCGAAGGCATCCGCCAGAGTTCCATCCGCTACCTGGGGCCGGCCATGTCCCCCTTCAACGCCTGGCTGAGCCTGCTGGGGCTGGAGACGCTGGGCCTGCGCATGGAACGGCATTGCCTCAACGCCATGGCCGTGGCCCGCTTCCTGGAAAAGCATCCGCGGGTGGAAACGGTGAATTATCCGGGCTTGGACAGCAATCCCTACCGCAAACTGATGGAAAAAAACAAGATGAAGGGCTTCAGCTCGCTGATGTCTTTCGTGATTAAAGGGAAATATGCCGACGCGGTCAAATTCATCGATGCCCTCAAGGTGCTGACCCATGCTACCCACCTGGGCACATGCCGGAGCATCGTCACCCATCCGGCCTCCACCACCCATTCGGCCATGGGCGAAACCGAGATGCGCAAGGCGGGGATCTCTCCGGCCATGGTGCGCTTCTCCATCGGGCTGGAGGAAAAGGAAGACCTGATCGCCGACATCGAGCAGGCGTTGCGCTGACGGCGGAAGGCCGTCCGGTCTTTGTAGGCGCAGCGCAATTTCCCATCCGCCTTGCGGCGGGGATCGGCTGCGGAGGTGATCATGGACGTAATTTTTTCAAGCAAGCCGATCGTGACCGACCTGAGCCATACGCTGGCGCCCGGCATGCCTTATTTCCCCGGTACCGAGCCGCCTGTTTTTGCCCGGCCGTTCACCGTGGCCAGCCACGGGTTCGCCGAGCAGCGGATCACCCTCTTAACCCATTGCGGCACTCACATGGACGCGCCGGCCCACCTGTTCGCGGCCGGAGCGACCCTGGAGCAGCTCGGGTTGTCCCATTTTATCGGACCGGCCGCAGTCCTCGATCTGACCCGTTCGCCCGGTCCGCTCGTCGGCAGCGATGAGCTGCGCCCCTTCCGCTCCCTTTTATCCGGGAAGGACTTTGTTCTCCTGCGCACGGGCTGGAGCTCGCGCTGGGGAAACGACGATTACTTCCGCGCCTTTCCCGTCCTTGCCGAGGCGGCGGCGCTGTGGCTGGCCGACTTCCATTTCAAGGGGATCGGCGTGGATGCTGTTTCGTTCGACCGGATCGATTCGACCGCCTTGCCGATCCACCGGTTTTTCTTGTCCCGGAACATCGTCTTGATCGAAAACCTGACCAACCTGGAAAGCCTTCCGGCCGATGAATTTCTTTTTTGCTGCCTGCCGCTGAAGCTTGCCGAAGGCGACGGCGCACCGGTGCGGGCGGTCGCTTTGTCGGGGCGGGCGTATGAGAAAAAATGACGGATAAGGGAAAATGACACCATGAACGATCCTATGTCGGTAACGGTCAGGCTGATGGACCAGAAAGTGCGGTTCAGCGGCAGCACCCGCTCGCTCCCGGCTGTCAGCGCCGATTATTTCCCGCCGCTCGGGGAGGGGCAGGGCTACACGGGGCTGGAGTTGCCGCTGCTGAGCCTGGCTGAATAAGCCGGCGGCAGATTTTAATGCATCACGGGTTTTTTAAGAGCGGGTAGTGGGTGCCAAAGTAGAGGTTAAAAATCAGGCGGAAATTGTTCAGTGGCGACAGGGCGGGATCGATGGCTGGCAGCGGAATCCCAGGCAGGTGCAGGGCGTTGAACACCCTGATCATCTCTGAACGGTCGACCGTTTTTGATTTTTTGCCTTTCCGCAAGGAGCCGCGGTAACCATGATCGGATTGCATGATGATCACTGGCGCCGTAGGCGAATTTGCCAGGATCATGGCCGCGGTATCCAGTATGCGGCGGCTGATATAAATGTACTGCCCCAGGTAATAGCGGGGATCGTTGTGGTCCCAGATGTGTTCCGGGTCCACAGGGTCGCCATTTGGGTCGAAGACAAAGGGCTCATGCGGGGAAAAGAGGTGGACAAAAACAAACTTGGGACCCGGAGTTTTCACGACGGCTGGGAGTTCTGAGAATACCTGCGCTATGCGTTCGCGGTAATAGTGCGAGAGATCGATCTTTTTCAGTTGCCACAGATCGGGCAGGACGCGCAATAAGGACCGTTCGAAAAGCGCTCTGTAAAAATCATCGAAAAAGATCGAGGCATGGACGAGAGGGTAGTAGAAGCGCTGGTCAGCTGCTTTCATAAAAATCGAATGCAGGCTGGCGAATTCTATCACCCGGTAGCCTCTATTTTTCAACCAGGCAGCGACTGCATTGCGGCCAATCAACGGGAATGGATCATCCCGGTTTGAGAATTCTCCCAGGTTCAGGATGGCCGCGATGGCCGGTTCGGTCTGTGTAAAGCGGGAGCGGCTCTGTTCAGCTACGAAAAACCCCTGCTGGCGTAAAGAGGCGACGAAAGCACCATTGTCATACCCAAACAGCCTGCGAGCCGATTCCGGCGCCGCAAATTCGTCTAAAACAAAACAGTAGATATCCGGGGTTCCGTTCGGCAGGACGGGAAGATGCTGATTCTCAGACCTTCTTGCCCGCGCAAGATCAAGAAAAGATCCCGCCTGATGAACGGCAATTCCGCCGATGTTCCAGGCCAGCAATAGAAACACCGCTGTCTGCAGAAGGCGATTGAGGATCGCCACCTTGCGTTTGGATTTGAATACGAGGGCCGTCAGTCCGAGCCAGATGGTGCCCGGCAGAATAAAGGCCAAACCGTGCGCCTGGAGGGGGCGGGATGTATTCGGCAGCAAGCCGTAGATCTGATCGTAGTAAAGTCCGTAAAAATGAAACAGCAGAAGAAAAAGAAAGAGTGCCAGGGAGCGTTTGCCGAGTTGCTTGCTGAAAGCTCTCGTCAAAAACCAATACCCCGCGGCAACCCCAAGAGAAATCATTGCTGCCCAAAGTACCTGCACCGATTGCACTTCATGGATATTGCGCTTGTATAAATAAAGAACCGGATACAGGCTAAAAAGAAATGGGTAGTATGGCCAATGCGGCTTGGTTTCCGCTTGGGTTGCTGCGGCGGTTTTCATAACCAAGTGCGCTGAGACGGCGGGGAATTAAGTCGTAACATTTGTCGGGTTGACGATCTCTTCGCCGCGCAGGGAATGGGGCCCGGCGCCAATGATTTTTACCCTGGCGAAAGCGCCCATCGGGGCGCGCGAAGTGAAATTGACCACGCGGGTGCTCTCGCTGCGGCCGATCATCTCTCCGGGCTTTTTCGGGTGCGCTGCGCACACCAGCACCTCGATCGTTTTCCCGATCAGCCGGCGGTTGTTTTCCAGCTGGATTTCGGCCTGGAGCTTCTGCAAGGCCAGCAGCCGCTCCTTGGCCTTTGCCATCGGCATGGTGGCGGCCAGGGCCGCGGCGGCCGTGTGCGGACGGGGCGAGTAGACGAAGGAAAAAACCGATTCGTACTGCACGCACTCGAGCAGCGACAAGGTCAGCTCGAAATCGCGCTCGCTTTCGCCGGGAAAGCCGACGATGAAATCGGAACTGAATTTCATTTCCGGCATGGCGGCGTGGAAGGCGCGGACGATGCCGAGGTACTGCTCGCGGGAATAGCTGCGCGCCATTTTTTTCAGGATGCGCGTGGAACCGGACTGGGCCGGGAAATGGATGTGGCGGGCGATGGAGCGGTTCTCGGCCATGACCCTGACCAGCTCCGGGTCATGGGTGCCGGGATACGACGTGATGAAGCGGATCCAGGGGATTTCGACCCGGCTGGCCAGGGTGGCGAGCAGGTCGGCGAATGTCCGGCCGCTGGCCGGCTCGCGCCAATGGTTGACGTTTTGGCCGAGCAGGATGATCTCCTTGAACCCCTGCCCGGCCAGGCATTCGGCTTCATGAAGAATGGCGGCCAGGGGACGGTATTTCTCGCGCCCGCGGGTGAAGGGGACGACGCAATAGGAACAGAAATTGTCGCAGCCTTCCATGATCGACAGGTAAGCGCTGACGCGGCTGCTGCGGGCGGAGGGCGCGGGCACCAGCTCCCGCCAGCGGCGGCTGAAGGCAACGGCGGTTCGGGCGCTTTGGCCGGCGCCGATTTCATCGACGATCTCACCGATGCGGTGGTACTGGTGAGTTCCCACCACGTAATCCGTCTTGACTTTTTTTTTGAAAATAGCGTCCTTTTCCAACTGGGCCACGCAGCCGGCGACGATAATTTTGGCGGCCGGGAACTGGCCGATATAGGAGAATATTTTTTCCTGCGGCCTTTCGCGCACGGCGCAACTGTTGACGATGATCACGTCAGCCTCCGCCTCGCTGGCGCTGGCTTCGAGCCCCTTGCCCAGCAGCAGGTGGTGGATTTTTTCCGAATCGTTGACATTCATCTGGCAGCCGAAAGTCTTGATGAAAAAAGTCATGACTGGGATTTGGCAAGCAAAAGTTCGGCGGCCTTCAGCACGTCGGCATTGATGGCGCTTCCGGCCATCAGCCGGGCGATCTCCCGGACCCGCTCTCCGTCTTCCAGGGGCACGGCCGTGCTGAAGGTCTGGTTGTTCT
>JAPKZL010000198.1 GCA_026393795.1 Candidatus Aminicenantes bacterium
TGACGGTCAAGGTCTGGCACAAGGTCAGCGATCCGGAATACCATTATATCAAACGCATCGTGGTTTTCCTGGGCGACGAGCCGGTCGCCGAAAAAACCTACTCACGCCAGCAGGCAAATGAGTATCAGGAAGAGACTTTTACCTTCAGCGAAAAACCCCTGCAAAAAGGGGATCCGGTCAAGGTACAGGCATCCTGCAGCCTTTTTGGGAAGAAAACCGTGGACCTGGTGTGGCAGGGGTAGAATTCACTTCGGCAGAAAGAGCGTTTCTTCTTCCTCGCGGGTCATGATGTCCACGCGCATGCTTTTGTGGATCATGTCGATGTTGACGACATGGATTTCCACGTTTTCGTTCTTCTCCAGAGAAATGAGCCGGGTGGCGATCTCCAGCAGCTGGGCGACGCTGAGATGATCGTATTTTAACTCAGCCCTGATCTTGGCATAGTTACCGCTGTCGAACTGGTCGATGCGTAACACCTTGAAGCCGGCGCGGTCGAACATGTCGTAGATGAGAAGCGGATCGTAGGTGTTCTTCACGGTCGTCCTGCTTCACCCTCCCAGCGCCACGTCCAGGAACATCATCAGGGCGAAGCCAACCATCGCCCCCAGGGTGGCGAAGTCGGAATTCTCTCCCCGCTGGGCCTCGGGGATCACCTCCTCCACCACCACGTAGATCATGGCGCCGGCGGCAAAGGCCATGGCGTAGGGTAGCATGTGGCGCATGCGCAGGACGGCGGCGGCTCCGCAGACCGCGGCCAGCGGCTCGACCACGGCCGACAGCTGGCCGTAGAAGAAGCAGCGGCCGGGCAAAAGACATTCGCGGCGCAGCGGGATCGATACGGCCATGCCCTCGGGGAAATTTTGCAGGCCGATGCCCAGGGCCAGGGCCACGGCGCCGGCCAGCGTGGCCGACGGCAGGTTGGCGGCCACCGCCCCGAAAGCCACGCCCAAGGCCAGCCCCTCGGGAATGTTGTGCAGGGTGATGGCCAACACCAGCAGGATCGTGCCACGCCAGTGGGTCTTGATGCCCTCGGCTTGGTTGAGGCTCAGGCCGGGGTGCAGGTGCGGCAGCAGCTTGTCCATCAGCCACAGGAATGCCCCGCCCACCAGAAAGCCGATGAGTGCCGGCAGCCATTTGGGCAACGGCCCCTCGGCGGCGATGGCGATGGCCGGCGCCAGCAGCGACCAGAAGGAGGCGGCGATCATCACCCCGGCGGCGAAACCGAGCATGCCGTTGAGCAGGTGGCGGTTGAATTCCTTCTTGAAAAAAACGATGGCGGCGCCCAGGGCGGTCACCCCCCAGGTGAACAGCCCGGCCAGCAGCGCCTGCAAAACGGGATTCAATCCGCTGAAAGTTCCGTTCATTGGTTTTTCTCCATTGCCCGTTATGCCCATTCTACAAAGAATTGCCGGCAAATTCAATGCGCGCGGCGCCGCGATTGACTTCGGCCTGCGTTTGACCCAAAATAGCAAGCTGAGGAGACCATGGCCAAACTGAAGCGCAGCGGCCGTTTTTTCGTCTATATCCTCCGCTGCCGGGACGGGACGTTTTACACCGGCTACACGCCCGACCTGGCCCGGCGCCTGGAGCTGCACAACTCGGGCAAAGGGGCGCGCTACACGCGCAGCCGGCGGCCGGTCACCCTGGTCTGGAGCAAGGAGTATCGCTACTTTAAGCGCGCTTTCCTCGCCGAGCTGAAGATCAAGAAACTTAAACGTAAGCAAAAAGTACGATTGATCGGCGCTGAAACAAGGTCATCCTGCTGCAGTCCAGGGCGATTCACCACCTTCGGTGGCAGACAAATTAGATCCAAAGGATAATTTGTGCTGTCGAATCGCCCCTACGAAAAAAATTATCCAGATAAAATGTTTTCCACTAGTTCTGAAATTGTCTAATATTATTTTAGGGTAGGGGCGACTCGCTGGGTCGCCCTTTAACTTATTTCAAATTCTTCTGTTCCAAATCGAGGAGGAAGCGCTTGCGCCACAGGCCGCCGCCGTAGCCGGTCAACCGGCCGCTGTCGCCGATAACGCGGTGGCAGGGGATGACGATGGCGATGCGGTTGTCGCCGTTGGCCCGGCCGACGGCGCGCACCGCCCTGGGTCGGCCGATCATGTTCGCCTGCTGCCCGTAGGAGCGGGTCTGGCCGTAGGGGATGGTCAGCAGGGCCTGCCAGACCTTTTTTTGAAATTCCGTGCCGGCCATGACCAGGGGGACCTTGAACTCGCGCAGGCGGCCCTCGAAATACAGGTTGAGCTGGCGCTGCAGCTCGTCGATGTGCCGGCTCGGACCGGGCAGGAAGCGGGCGCGGAAACGTTTTTCCAACCGGGCGAGCTGTGTTTCCAGCATGCGCCGGTCGCTGAATTCCAGCAGGCAGACGCCCGCGCCGGTGGCGCCGGCCAGCATCGGCCCCAGTGGGGTGAGCAGCCGGGCCACGACGATGACCGGAGCGCCGGCGCTCTGCCCGGGCGAGCGGCCCATTTTTTTCTTGAAGGCCCCGGTGAAACCGCTCAGCGATTCGTAGCCGCTGGCAAAAGCGCTGTCGATCACCTTTGCCCCAGAGTGGATCTGGCCCAGGGCGAGGTTGATGCGCAGCGAGCGGAGAAAGCCCTGGAAGGTCATGCCGTGATGCTTCTTGAACCAGCGCCGCACCTGGCTGGGCTGGAGTCCGTAACGGCGCAGGTCGGCGTCCTTGAGCCGCTGCTCGGGGTCGGCGTGGATGTCGGCCAGCAGCCGCTGGATCGCCGGCGGGGTGAGGCCCGGCGCTTCCATCGGCCGGCAGCGCTTGCAGGGGCGATAGCCGGCCAGCAGCGCATCCTTGGCGGCCGGGAAAAAATCGACGTTCTCCCTTTTCGGTTTCCGGGCCGGGCAGCCCGGCCGGCAGAAAATCCCGGTGCTGCGCACGCCCAGGAAAAATAAACCCTCAAAGGAAGAGTCCTTTTCGGCCAGGGCTTGGTACATGGCTCTTTCATCTGGCAGAGGCGACATTTTTCCTCCTATACTGCTCCCGTTCTATCCCGTTGCTGTCCGGCTGGCAACCGCAATTTGAACAGCAATTTCAGCGGCTCTGGCGGGTGGCGGCGCGGCCGGGACGGTCATTTGCCCAGCGGCGGATGCAAGCCACCAGCAGCACCACGCCTCCCAGCAGCACGATTTCGAGCAGCGCCGCTTTGAGGTTGTGCAGGCTGAACAGGCTGGAGAAGAAGTTGGCCGAATGGGGGGAGCGGGTGATGTTGATGAAGACAGGGTGGGCGGCTATGTGGTAGCCGTTGGCAAAGGGCCAGAAGAGGGGCAGGCCGTAGGGCGGGGTAAAATCCAAGGTAAAGAAATCGAGCAACAGGTGCGAACAAAATATGATGAAGACAAAGGCGAAAAATTTCAAGGCATGACCTTTCTTGCGGGAAAAGAGCCAGCCGATGATCACGGCGACAAAAAGGGCGGCCCCCAGGCTGTGGAATATGCCGTGGTGGTAGCGGTTGGGAGAGCCCAGCAGGAAACCGGGCAAAAAATCGCCGTCGGGCAGGTTGGCCAGGAAAATGAAGAAACTCGCGTCAAGCCACCGGCTCTTGAAAAACAGGCCGGGCCGGGTCTCGAAGAAGGCGATCCCGGCCAATGCATGTCCGACGGGAAGCGGCATCAGAACCAGGGCTGCGCCAATTTTTTAAGGCGCTCGCTTTCCTGCTGCCAGCGCAGGTCGTTCCAGGCGAACAGCGGCCGCAGCCGGGGAAGCAGCTCGCTGACGCGGCGGCGGTTCTCGCCCAGGCTGGAGCGGCGGAAGATGAGGTCGTCCAGGTGCACCACCGCCTCCTCTTCGGCCAAGGTTTTGAGCGAGGCGAAGGCCGCGTTGGCGGTGTCCGCGCCCGGCAGCCAGTCATAGGCAAATACCCAGCGACCCGAATTGGCGTCAGCGGGAGGCCCCTGCGGCTCGCGAACCGGTCGGCCGGGAAAGACCCGGCGCATGGTTTTTTCAGCCACCAGCCGCGAGGTGGTGAACTTGACCCCGGAAACACTGAACAATCCGGACGGGCCGCCGTGGTCCTGGTGGCGGATGATCACTTCGTGCTTGGCCAGGGTCCCGGCCTCGGTGGCCGGCAGGATCCCGGAGTAAACCTGCTCGACGTCCTTTTCGCTCAGGATCAGCTCCGGCACGGCGCTGTTCATATCGTAGATGAACTCGGCGATTTGCTCCGGCTCGGGACGGGGATTTTCCGCCTGATCGGCGACCAGGATCTCGGCGGTGCCGGCCAGTAAACGGTTCTTCCAGTTGTGGACGAAATAGGTGTGGTCGCGGCGGCTGGGCGGTTGCGCCCGTCTTCCTGTGGGGCTGGGAGGATTCAGAGCCAGTGCGTATTCGCTCAGGGCCCTTCTTTTAAAGAGAATATTAAAGAGGAGCAAATTTTTGCGGAAAAGACGGGGATAATCGCGGTCGAATTTCTGGGCCAGCTGCCGGCACCAGGGGCCGGCGGCGTTGATGACCAGCGGCGAACGGAACTCGTGGTGCTGGCCCGATTGCTGGTCCCTGGCCAGCACGCCGCGTACCTGACCGTGATGCAGCAGCAGGCTTTCCGGCGGCAGGCGTTTCTGGGCGCCGACACCCCGGTTGCGGTTGAAGCCCAGCAGATCGTTCAAAACCAGGGCCGGGGCCATGATGAACGGGCGTTTGAGCCCCCGGCCATAAAGGGGCATCAGGCAGGGGAGAACCTGGACCAGGGCCGGGAAATTGGCCAGGAACCAGCGCCTCTCCTGGATGGATTCGAGGCAGCGCGGCAAGTCGAACGACTGCAGGTAACGCAGGCCGCCATGGACGGTGCGCAAGTGGTTCAGGCTGGTGGCGCCGCCGAAATCCTCCTGTTCCAGCAGCAGGGCCCGCTGCCGGCGCTTTCCCGCTTCCAGGGCCAGCATGACGCCGTAGATGCCGCCGCCGACGATAATTAAATCATATTTTTCGCTTGCGGCCGCGGCGCTGTCCCGGAAAATTGCGCTCATTTCCCGCTGTTTTTTCCGGTTTGGGCTGGGAACACCGCCGTGAAGGCGCTGGCATTGCTGCTATAATCCACTGCCTGCAAACGGAAATAGAGCTGGGGCAGGAACGGGAAGAGGGTGAAGGTGAAATGATTTTCGTTCGTGGTCAGCTTATGAGATAAATCGTTGGCGCGAAAAGCGAACTCGATGGCGAAGTGGCTGAAATCCGATTCGTAGTCCGCGTCCCATTGGACATTTTTTTTCAGTGTGTCCCCGGGGTTGCGCACGCTCACCCCGGTGGGCAGCAGAGGCGGGAAAGCCACCAGCGCGTTGGCGAATAGGTCGGCGATGATGCGGTGGCCGGCAGCGTTGGGGTGGTTGCCGCTGCTCACGTTTTCGATAATTTTTTCCAGTAGGTCCTTCCAGCCATTCGGAGGATTGGTGTTCATGAATGCGTTCAGCGTATCCACGCAGGCGACGTTTTTTTTACGGGCCAGGGTCAGAATTCCGACTCTGAGTCCCTGCAGGTTCTCCCAATAATATTCATACTGAGAAAAGGTGGACTTGCTCGGCGTCAGGGTGGAGACGATGATGCGCATGCCGCGCGCGGCGGCGGCGTCAATGATGTATTCCAGGTTCTCCAGGGAACTGTCGATGGAGAGCGAATTGTTGATGGCGTCGTTGACTCCCAGCATCAGCAGGAAATAAAAGCCCGAGTGGTCCTCCAGTTCCTGGTCGACCCGCTCTGCCCCGTTGAGCGTCGTGTCGCCGGGCACGCCCAGATTGACGGAAGAAGAAGCACCGTAATAATTGGCGTAGCCGGGCTCAGCCATCAGGGTCTTCATCTGGGTCAGGTAGCATATTTCCAGGTGCTGCGCTCCTTCGAACTTTCCCCAGGTGATGCTGTCGCCGAAGCCGATATAGGTATTGTAGTATTCGGGTGTCTTTGGGCCAAGGACGGTTTTTTGCCTGGTCGGACGGTCCTTTTTATCCTTCAGGACGCATTCGCGTTGCAGCGGGTCGAACGAATAGCGGTACTGCGCCCAGAGGGAGCGCGTTTCGATCTCCAGCCGGCCGTCGCTTTCCCGGAAGGTGAAGCCTTTTTCCGAAAACGGGGTCGCGGTCAGCGGCGTGAGCAGCCCGTTTCCCGTCTCGTAATAGAAAATGTCGTCATTGCCCGAGCGGTTGCCCAGGAAGAGCAGGGCGGGCCGGCCGTCGTCAGCTTCGATCACCTGCGGAGCGGCAAAGAACGAAAAACCCGGCAGGTCGAGAACCTGGCTGCGGTCGCGCCGGAAGTCATAGTAGGCCAGACGGATGGAGGCGTCCTTGTAGTTAAGCCAGAAAACATAGAAATTGTCGCTGCCCGTCCGGGTGGCCAAGGGGATGTTCTCGCCCTCCATGCCGGCACTCAGGTTGGTGCACATCCGCCCTTTCAGGATGATGTCGGTCCGGGGTGGTGAGAAATCGGCGATCAACGAATATTTTTGGCTTTGGAATTCGAATTTTTCCAATAGGGCGGTCTTTCGCTCCAGTGACATTACCTGTTCTGCTGCGGTGAGGACTAGTATCAAAATCAGGGTGCTGCGGATGATGCTTTTCATGGGGTTTTATTTTATTTGAATCGCGCCCCCTTGTCAATCGAAAAGGAAGCGAACTCCGGCCGGGCCGATGAAGGCTCAGCCGAGCCTGAGCTTGCGGTAGTGGATGCGGTGCGGGCTGTCGGCCTGGTGGCCCAGGCGGCGCTTGCGGTCGGCCTCGTAGTCCGAGTAATTCCCTTCGAACCAATACACCTGGCTGTCGCCCTCGAAGGCCAGGATGTGGGTGGCGATGCGGTCGAGGAACCAGCGGTCGTGCGAGATGACGACCGCGCAGCCGGCGAAGTCGTCGAGGGCGTCCTCGAGGGCGCGCAGGGTGTTGACGTCGAGGTCGTTGGTCGGCTCATCGAGCAGCAGCACGTTGGCCTCGGCCTTGACGATGCGCGCCAGGTGCAGGCGGTTGCGCTCGCCGCCGGACAGCACCCCCGCCTTCTTCTGCTGGTCGCCGCCGGTGAAGTTGAACCATGAGGCGTAGGCGCGGGCGTTGACCAGCTTGCCGCCGAGCATGAAGCTCTCCTGGCTGCCGCCGATCACTTCCCACACCGGCTTCTCGGGGTCGACGGCAACACGCTCCTGGTCGGCGTAGGCCAGCTTGACCGTCTCGCCCAGGCGGACGGAGCCGCTGTCGGGGTTCTCCTGGCCGGTCAGCAGCCGGAAGAGGGTGGTCTTGCCGGCGCCGTTGGCGCCGATGACGCCGACGATGCCCGCGCGCGGCAGGTTGAACGACAGGTTCTCGAACAGCAGCCGCTCGCCGTAGGACTTGCCGATGCCGTTGGCTTCGATGACCAGTTCGCCCAGGCGCGGCCCCGAGGGGATGTAGATGCGCGCCTCCTCGATGCGCGCCGTCTTCTCGGCGGCGAGCAGTTTCTCGTAGGAGCTGAGGCGGGCCTTGCCCTTGGCTTGCCGGGCGCGGGGCGACATGCGCACCCATTCCAGTTCGCGCTCCAGCTGGCGCTGCTGGCGCTCCGAGGCCTTACTCTCGCTTTTCAGGCGCTGCTGTTTCTGTTCCAGCCAGGAGGAGTAATTGCCTTTCCAGGGGATGCCTTCGCCGCGGTCGAGCTCCAGGATCCACTCGGCGGCATTGTCCAGGAAGTAGCGGTCGTGGGTGACGGCGATGACCGTCCCCTTGTACCCTAGCAAATGGTGCTCCAGCCACTGCACCGACTCGGCGTCGAGATGGTTGGTGGGCTCGTCCAGGAGCAGGATGTCGGGCTCTAGCAGCAGCAGGCGGCACAGGGCCACGCGCCGCTTTTCGCCGCCGGAGAGGTTGGCCACCGGGGCATCGCCGGGCGGGCAGCGCAGCGCATCCATGGCGGTCTCCAGCCGGCTGTCGAGGTTCCAGGCGTCCATTTCGTCCAGTTTTTCCTGGATGGCCGCCTGGCGGACGACCAGTTTATCCATGTCGGCTGCGCTCTAGTCGGGGTCGGCGAAGCCTTCGTTGACCTGGTCGAATTCGGCCAGTTTGTCGAGTACCGGCTGCACCGCCTCGGAGATGACCTCCTTGACCGTCTTGCCCGGGTCGAGCTGGGGCTCCTGCTCCAGGAAGCCGAGCGAATAGTCGCGGGCCGGTATCACCTCGCCCTGGAAGTCCTTGTCGACCCCGGCGATGATCTTCAGCAGGCTGCTCTTGCCCGAGCCGTTCAAGCCGATGACGCCGATCTTGGCCCCGTAGTAGAACGAGAGCGAGATATCCTTGAGCACCTGGCGGTGCGGCGGATGGGTGCGGCTGACGTTGGCCATGGAAAAAATGATCTGCTTGCTGTCGGCTTGGGCCATTTTATTCTCCTCGCACTGCCAGCTATATCGATTTCCTGAATTCGGGCCGCGAACGGTGCTTGGGGCGGCTGCCGTGCTGCGCGCCCGGCCGTCTCGGGCGGCTTTCGGCGCCGCGCGGCCTGGTCGCCGGTTTGAATACCATGCCGCGGCTTTTATCGCGTATAAAAAGATTTTCTTCGGCGAAAATGGCGGGAATTTTCATATTGATCAGCTTCTCGATCGGTTCGAGGTTGCAGACGTGCTTCTCGCAGGCCAGGGAAACGGCCTTGCCGTTCTTGCCGGCGCGGGCCGTGCGACCGATGCGGTGGACGTAGTTTTCGCTGTCGGCCGGGAGGTCGAAATTGACCACCATGTCCAGGTCGTCGATGTGCAGGCCGCGGGCGGCCACATCGGTGGCGACCAGGAAAAAAACCCGGCCCGATTTGAAATCGTTGATGATGCGCAACCGTCGACTCTGGGGCAGGTCGCCGGTCAAAAATTCGCAACGGTAACCGTTGAGCACCAATTTGCGGCACAACCGTTCGGCATCGCATTTCATGTTGGTGAAGAACAGCACGCTTTTGGGGTTGTCCCGCTTCAGTATGCCCAGCAGCAGGCTGACTTTTTCGCGGCTGCCCACGTGGTACAATTCCTGGGTAATGGTGTCCACGGTGATCTGTTCGGGAGTAATTTCAATTTTTTCGGGACGGTTCATGTATTCACGGGCGATGCGGATGGCCGGGTCGGAAAGGGTGGCGCTGAACAGCATGGTTTGCCGCAGCTTCATCGACGGAACGCGGCGAAGGATCTTCCTGATATCGGGAAGGAAGCCCATGTCGAAAAGGCGGTCGGCCTCATCGATGACCAGGAAGCCGATATCGTCCATTTTCAAGGTCCCTTTCCCCTCTAGGTCGAGCAGGCGGCCCGGGGTGCCGACCATGATGTCCACCCCGCGTTTGAGCATGAGTTCCTGGTGGTTGTAGCCCACGCCGCCGTAAAAGCAGCCAACGCTGGCGCGCAGGTGGCGGCCGATGAGCTTGGCTTCGGCTTCGATCTGCACCGCCAGTTCGCGGGTCGGGGCGATGATCAGCGCTTTCCTGCGGCTGGCCTCGGCGACCAACTGCCCCTGGAAAATGGTGATCAGGAAAGCCGCGGTCTTGCCGGTGCCGGTCTGCGACTGGACGGCGGCGTCGAGTCCGGTCAGGGTAACGGCCAGGGTCCTTTCTTGGACCGGCGTCAGTTTGGTGAACCCCATGTCTTGGATCCCCCGCAGAAGCCGGGGATCGAGTGGCACTTGTTCAAAATGCATTGATGTGAAATCCTCTTTTTATTGGTTTGATTA
>JAPKZL010000199.1 GCA_026393795.1 Candidatus Aminicenantes bacterium
TTCAACATCGAACATCGAACGTCGAACCTCATTCTATTCTCTTCCTCGTCACGCGTCACGCGTCACTCGTCACTCGTCACGATAGTTCATCTTCAGTCACTTGTTCCAGTCCCTGAGATACCTGAAATCGATGCCCACGGTGCGGGGGTGAAGCTTGCAGATCGGGGGCATGGTGCGCTTGAACTGCGAAGCGGCGATCATTTTTTTCACCCGGCGCACGGCCGTCAGCGTGAAGCCGCGTTCGACGATCTCGCCTTCATCCAAGCGCTTGTCGACCGTCAGGTGCAGGATGAGGTCGAGGTCGTGGTAGCTGATGCCAATCTCGCCCTCATCGGTCTGCCCGGGCCACAGGTCGGCCGACGGCTTCTTGGCGACGATGGGTTCGGGGACGCCCAGGTAGCGGGCCAGCTCGTACACCTGGGTCTTGTAGAGATCGCCAATGGGCAGGAAGGCGGCGGCCGAGTCGCCGAACTGGGTGGAGTAGCCGACCAGGATCTCGCTCTTGTTCGAGGTCCCGGCCACCAGCGCCTTTTTGCGCACCGAAAAATCGTAGAGAACCGACATCCGTTCGCGGGCGCACTTGTTGCCGACCTGCAGCTTGCTCTCGGCCGGGTAGCGGTCGAAGTAGGCGTCCACGGCCGGCGAGATGTCGATGACCTCGCAGGCGACCTTGCAGCTTGCGCAGGCCAGCTTGCCGTGCTCCAGGCTTTCCAGCGCCGAAATGCGGTAGGGGAGAAGCAAGGCGAAGGTGTGGCGGCCGCCCAGGGCCTTTTTGCATAGGGCCAGGACCACGGCCGAATCCAGCCCGCCGGAAACCCCGACAATGGCGTTCTTGAAGCCGTTTTTGTATATGCTGTCGCGGATGGAGCTGACCAGGATCTTTTCCACCAGGTCGCAGCGGATCTTAAGCATGGAGGATTCTCCGCAGTTCCCTGAGCACCAGCTCCGGTTGCTCGTCGCGCAAATAATTGGAACTCAAGCGGGCGCGGCGGACATCGGCCGTCTTGATCTCCGCGTCCAGCACATCTTCGTCGACGTACTTGGCCTTCTGGACGATGCCCTGGCCGGCGCGGGCCAGGAAAGAGCCGCCGCCGAAACCGATGCCGTCCTCGAAGCCGACGCGGTTGACGAACAGGTAGTTCTGGTGATAGAACTGGGAAAAGACATAGCCCATGGTCTCCCACAATTGAAAGGAGGAGATCCCATCCTTGCCGATCCCCCGCTGCGGGCTGTTGGAAATGCCGATCAGCAGGTCGGTCTTTTGGATGAAGTACAGGTAGGCCAGCATGGGGAACAGGATTTCCCGGCAGATGAGAATGCCGGCGGTCATAGCCCCGATTTTAAAGGTCCGGAATTCCTCTCCCGGTTTGAAGATCATCCTTTCCTCGAACATGCCGTAGTTGGGCAGCTGCACCTTGCGGTGGGTATGGCGCCACTTGCCCTTGGAAAAATAGAGGGCGGCGTTGGTGATGAGTCCCGCTTCCTCTTCCAGCGGCGCGCCGATGATGATATCTATCTTTTTGCTCAATTTTTCCATTTCGCGCCATTCGCGGCCCTCTTTTTTTAGGGCGATGTCGCTGGCCAGGTCCTTCAGTTGGTAGCCGCTGATGCTCAATTCGGGAAAAACGATCAGTTCCCGTCCGTCGGCGATGGCCCGGGAAATATGGCCGATGTGCGCACCCAGGTTTTTCTCGATGTTGCCCAGGGCGGGACTGAACTGAATGGCTCTTACTTTCATATGCATAACTATACCATGAATTGGCGCCTATTGGCAATCGGCCAGGCTGCGGCGAACCGTCAGCGCCGGGAGTGCGAACGCATGTTCCCCCTCCGGAAATATATCGACCGCTTAATGGAAATACAGTGCCGCTTGGGTGCTTGGGCGCTGGTTTACTTGGCCATGGCCCAATTGACAGCAACCCATGATTGTGATATTTTTGTGCCTTTCAGAGACCATTCTCAATAAGGAACCCCTTTGAAAAATAGAATTGTCCTTTTCTGTCTGCTGATCACTTTTTTTTCCGGGCTCTGGGCCTCTGAAAAACAGACCGGCGCCATGAATCTGGAAGACGCCAAGCCGGCCGTGAAGACCGGATGGGCGTTCATCGAAATGGGGATCAACCTGGCCGTTACCGCCGTCTTTTATTGGATAAAATACACCCAGTTTCTCGAGGATTGGCAATTCACCCTGACCTGGAAAGACCAGCAGCGCAAGTTTTTCACTTCCGAGGGTTTGCGCATGGATTCCAACCGGCTCCTGACCAATGTGGTGCACGCCTGGGCCGGTGCTTTCTATTATAGTTGTGCCCGGACCAACGGCCTCAGCCCTTTCGTTTCTTTGCTGTTTTCAGCGGGCGGGTCACTTATTTGGGAATACGTCGCCGAGTGGCGCGAGATCTCCTCGATCAACGACCATATCTTCACTATAGCCGGCGGTCCGGCCAGCGGCGAGCCCCTTTTCCAGATCGCTTCCCATTTCCGCAGCCGCCCCGGCCTGGCCAATCGCATTGCCTGCCTGCTGGTCAACCCGGTGCTGGGGATCAACGATTTCATCGACGGCAAAAGCCGGCCGGCGCGCGTTCCGAGCCGGGGGGCAAGCGATTTCCGCCTCAGCCTCGGCGGCAAGCAGGGACCGGCGTCGCCGGCGGACAACGCCTCCGCCCATGCCGCCTTCGATCTCGACCTGCGCCTGGTCACCCTGCCGGGCTACGGCCGGCCCGGATCCGGCTCCGGTTATTCGCGGCTGCCGCTCGACAACGAGTACCGCATCTCCTTCAGCTTCAACGACAGCCTGGTCGAGGAAATTTCAGCGCGCACCAGCTGCGTCCTGGCCGGCTGGTGGTGGAGGCGGGTCAGCGCCAGCGAAAACGGAGCGCTGCGCGGCAGCGAATCGTGGCTGGGCTGGGTCATGGCCTGGGATTTCTTTCTCAAGAAAACCGTCGCCGCCTACGACGGCGACGAGCTGGGGATGACCGATCCCTGGTTAGAGCGTGAGCAGCCGACGCGCTACACCGATAAATACTCCACCATCCATCTCATCGGGCCCGACTACAACCTGACCATGTACTCCGGCGCCCTGACCGCCCGGCTCGGCCTCCAGGCCACCCTCGACTTCAGCATGATCCATTCCCTGGCCTACAATACCTATTCGGCCGATCACGATGTCTGGGGGGTGAAGACGACCCTGCACAACTGGGGTTATTACTATTCCATGGGCTACAGCCTGGAGGGACGGTTTGATGTTCGCACCCAAGGCTTGCGCCTGGAGGCCGGAATCGAATACCAGCGCTGCGCTTCTATCCAGGGGCTCGACCGCTTCCAGGACGATATCCGTGACGACTCGCGCCTTAGCGACACCCGTTTCGCCTACAATGCCGCCCTATCCGTCGCCGTCCCGCGCTCGCCATTCTTTTTTTCCTTCAACCTGGAGGGGATCGACCGCTCGGGCCGCTTCCATGAGGTCAGCGTCAAGAACCACGAGCTGCGCTTCTTCTACCGCCTGGGAGTCAGTTTCTAGCCGGCGCCCCGCTGCGGTCTTTCTTTCCCGCACGTCTGACTTCCCGTGAACTAACCTTTTCCCTTTGCCGTGGATATTAGAGGTATGAAGCAGTGGCCGATGACCTGTTCCGATTGCGTCCCTTGGGCGTTGCCCGGCCGTGCTATAATACCTCAACGCATGAAAAAGAACAGGGTGGAAGCGTTGGCGCAGGAAAATAATTCATTTTGGGAGCTTGTCGCGCCCGTCGAAAAGAAGCTGTTCAATTTCCTGCGCAAGGCACTCAACTTTTCCGAAGACAGCAACGATTTGTATCAGGAAGTGGTGATCCGGGCCTGGCGTTATTTCCCCTCTTTTGACCGCCAGCGCAGCTTCTCGACATGGATCTTCGCCATCGCCCACAACGAAATCAAGAAACATTTCAATCAGCGCAAGAAAGAACAGACCGTGATCCCGATAGACTTGCTGCTTAAAGAGCCTGCCGCCCCGGCCGATGATCCTGACCTGGCCTTGATCTATGGGACAGCCCGGCAGTTGCCCCCGCGGCAGCGGGAGGTTTTTTATCTGTTTTATTACAACGGTTTTTCAATCGCCGAAATCGCCGCCATTTGCGGCCTGCGCCAGGGGAACGTGAAGTTCATCCTCAACCGCAGCCGCGAGGCGGTGCGGTTGGCTTTGGAGACAAACAATGAAAAATGACGACCTGGATCGATTCATTTTCAGCCGAGTCGGAAAGAATGAGCTGGAGATACCCGCGGAGGTGCGGGATGCCGTGCGACGCCGCATCGGGGCACTAGCAGGCCAGCCAGGGCCATCGGTCTGGAAACGGGCAAAAGTCTGGGCGCCTTTGCTGGCCGCGACTTTGCTTGTTATCGTGCTTTCTCTTCCCCTGATTCACCCGTCCAAGCCCCCGGGAAAAAAGATCACCCAGATCCGCACCGAGTTCACCATCCCGGCAAAGAACATCAAGATCATCTGGGTGCAGCGTGACGATTTTTATCTGCCCGAGACGAATGGATAAAAATTGTCTTTATGAAAATGAAAAACAAATAAAAATGGAGGTGAAATGTGAATATGAAAAACAAATTCCTGGTCAACCTGATCATGGTTGTATTTTTAGCGGTTTTCCTCAACGCCCAGGCGGGGCTGGGACGGGGGCGGCTGAGCGGTTCCGTGCTGGATGAGACCGGCAAGCCGGTGGCCAATGCCGTCGTAACTGTAGAGTTTGAAAACAGCGGCAAGAAGATCCAGACCAGCAGCGGTCAAAAGGGCGAATGGGCTTTGCTCGGTTTGGGAACCGGACGCTGCAAAGTCATGGTCATGGCGGACGGCTTTTTGCCGGCCACCATGCAGGTCACCGTCTCCCAGCTGCAGCGGAACGCCCCGGTCAGCTTCGTGCTGAAGATCGATCATGACGAATTCGTGTTGAATAGTGATATTGAAAAGAAAACCATCCTGCTGCGTATCTTTACCGTCATTGCCGCAAAGGAGGGCAAAACCGAACCCATTGAAAATAAGGATCTGGAAAACGTTCTCGCTGAGGTCAGCAATCTGTTGAGTTTTAAATCCTATGTGCTCGACGGGGCATCCATGATCACGGTCAACGAAGGCGCAGAATTCAGCAGGTTGGCGCTCTCTTCGTCACTCAGTGAGAATTTGCGGTTTGATTTCAAAAAGATTTCCGTTTTGACCGGCGGTAACGGCAAGCGATCGGTCAAGCTGGAATTCTGGCTGAACCAATCGAGCAACAATCAGGTGTTGCTGAGTTCGGAAACCGAGATCGCCGAGAACGGCTATCTGGTGGCCGGGGTCTCGCGCATCGGCAATGACGGCAAGTCGCTGGTACTGGTGATCAACGCCGAGATTAAATAAAGCAGGTTGAAAGAGCAGCGGCTTGTTGACAAAAATGCCGGCAAAGCTTATATTTCATCGGCGATCTGAAAATTTTACTGAGATCAAACATCTGACATAAGCTTTGGAGGCATTATGAAAAAGATCGGCATCATCATCTGCGGACGTTACCTGTCGTGCGGCGGCGGGAAATGCTTCCGGGCCTTGCGCGAGCGGGTCGGGGCTTTCGCGGCCTACGCCAAGGACGAAGCGGTCGAAATCGTCGGCTTCGCCAACTGCGGCGGCTGCCCGGGCGGCAACATCGAAAACGTGCCGGCGGAAATGAAGAAGAATGGCGCTCAGGAAATCCATCTGGCCACCTGTTTTGTCGTCGGTTATCCTCCCTGCGAGCATACCCGGGATTTCAAAAAGTTCATCGAAACCGCTTTCGGTCTGCCGGTGGTAATCGGCACCCATCCGATCCCCCTGAAGTATTACGAAAACCATCAGAAACTGCCTTTCTGGAAGCAAGCCAAAATGGATGAGATCGCCGGCGAGCTGATGGCCGAAACCCGCGGGGTCATGGAAAACTATAATTGAGGCGGAAGCCGGCATGAATCAAAACAGCCAGGCCGGGGAGAATGGCCGCATCGCCACCTATTCCGATCCCACCGATATTTCTCCTTACATCAACGGTGAAAAGAAAAAGGTCGTCCTGTTCGCCATGACCTCCTGCCCCTATTGTCACATGTTCGAGGAACGGTTCCTCGAATTCTCCCGAACGTGCTCCGCTGACTACGATTTCCTGCGCGTGACCATCGACGACCCGGGCAACCCTCTGTGGTCCAGGTACGAGATCCATGTCGTTCCCCAGGTCATCGTCTTTGCCAAGGGCCGGATCGTCTCGCGCCTGGACTCCATCCCCTTTGTTGGCATAACCAAGAAAAACTGGGCCGAGTTCTGCGCCGCGTTAAAGTAGGATTTCAGGGCGCTATTTGGCCGGCTCGAGCGTCGGCGTGAAGGTCCAGGTCCAGCCGTCCTGTTTGTGGATCAGGGATTTCTTGTCCTTGGAGATGCGCAGGTTGTCCGACTCGGGCACCGACATGCCCAACATGACTGGCGACAGCACGATCAATTCCTCGGGATGTTTCTTGACGCTGCCCGGCACGGCTTTATTTTTTCCGGTGCAGAACTGGGCCACATCCGCCGCGGGGTAGGTGGTTTGTACCTGCAGCTCGAGTACTCCACTCAAGCCGTCCTTGACCCCCAGAAGTTCCCAGTGCTCATACTCGCCCTTGAGCACCGGCGGCCGGCACTTCGGCTCATAGTTGCGCAAGTTCTTGACTGCGGATTTTTCGTTGAGGATAGTCGGGGTTCCCACCAGCGTGGACTCCGTGAGCCTCCACTTCAAGTCGATCACCACCCGGTCGGTCACGTCGGCGTAACCGATGTCGCCCGAACCGCCGATGACATTGGTTTGTGCCTGATAGACGCCGACGATATGGTAGCAAACAACGTCGGCGCTGCTCCAGCGCATCATGGCTTCCATGTCCATTTGCTGGTCCTGAGCCTGGGCCGGTTGCCAGGCGCATAAAAAAATCAAGACGATCATCCAATGCAATGGCTTCATTTGATTCTCCTCTTCTATAATCGATGCGCAAAAAACGCGATCGATGCCTCTATTCTGGTTGCTTCGGGCAGAGATGTCAAATCGCGGCAATGCCATATTGATAAATCGACCCAATATCCTTAGAATTCAGGCATGAGCAAATATTTTCTTCCAATTGCTATCAGTCTGGTCATCACTTTATCCGGGTGCTCAGCCAAAAAAGACACGGAGGTTTTTGCCGACATCTACAAAACCGCTGCCGGCGATACGTCGTCCTATCAAACCCTGCGGGTGCTCTGCAAAAACTATCCCAACCGGCTTTGCGGTACGCTCCTCTCCATTCAGGCGATCAGATACATGAAGGGCGTCATGGCGCAAGAGGGCTTTGACCGCGTGTATCTTCAGGAATGCTCCGTCGCCCATTGGCAAAGGGGCAGCCAAGAGGTCGGTGCAATCAGATCAAAAAAATTTGGGGAGACAAAACTTTCGCTATGCGCCTTGGGCAACTCGGTCGGCACAGCGGTCAATGGCTTGCAAGCCGGGGTCGTCGAGGTCGCGTCATTCGAACAGCTGGCCAAGCTGGGAGAAAAGGCCGTCAAGGGAAAAATCATTTTTTTCAACAAGACGATGGATCCGGGCAAGGCGAACACCTTTGAAGCCTACGGCGAGGTTGTCTCCTTGCGCTTCGCCGGGGCGTCGGTCGCCGCCAGGTATGGAGCGGAGGCGGTCGTCATCAGGTCGATCACCACCGCCGTCGACACGTTCCCGCACACCGGGGTGATGAGGTACCGGGACACGCCCAAACAGATACCGGCCTTCGCCCTAGCGACCGCGTACGCCGATATCGTGAGCAAGCAGCTGGCCGCTGACCCCAAATTGAAGCTTTTCCTGAAATCGGATTGCAAGCTTCTGGCCGACGAAAAATCCTTCAATCTGATCGGCGAGGTGCGCGGCAGCGAATTTGCCGACGAGATCATCACCGTCGGCGGGCACATCGATGCCTGGGACATCACCGAGGGCGCCCATGACGACGGCGGCGGCTGCGTGCAGGCGATCGCCGTCTGGAAAATTTTCCGAGCTATCGGCTACAGGCCCAAGAGAACCCTGCGTGTCGTCCTGTTCATGGACGAGGAGCTAAACCAGCGCGGCGGGAAAAAGTATGCCGCAGCGGCCCTTTTAAAGAAAGAGAAACATCTTTTTGCGCTGGAATCGGACGGCGGCTGCGACCGGCCCATCGGCTTCAGCTTCGATACGAAAAAGGAATATCTGGCGAAATTCCAATCCTATCGCAATTTGTTCGCGCCTTATGGGGTTACGCTTTTCATCAACGAGGGGAGCGGCGTGGATGTCGGTTTCCTGAAGGAACAGAACGCGGTCTTGGGCGAACTGCTTGCCGATCCCGGCCACTATTTCGATTATCACCACAGCGGCTACGACACCTTCGAGCGGGTCAACAAGGATTACCTGAACCAAGGGAGCGCCACCCTGGCTTCGCTGATCTACCTGTTCGACAAGTACGGGCTCAGGTAGTGCCGTCATTGAATAAAATTTCCATTTAGTTTACATTATCCGGATTGGATTATCACTATTTAACAGGGAGATTAAAAGTGACGAAAAAACAACAAAAATGGATCGCGTTGCTGGTGACCCTGACATTCGCTTGGATGTTGCAGGTTTCCGCTAGGCCCCTGGCCGCAGCTGGCACGGTGGATGCTGTCAGTTCAGCGAACGGCGAACAAGGATCGGGCTTTCTCGAGGCCGCCGGAAACAAAGCTGCCCCGGCCCCGAAAAAAAGCCTTTTGCCCTATGTCCTCATCGGTGTGGGCGTTGCCGCCGTGGCCGCTGTTTTGTTCCTGGTGGTCCTTAAAACCGATTACGACATCACCGGCGAATGGACAATGAATTATTCCGTCCCCGGGTCTCCAACCGTCACGGGCCTGATGACGTTCAGCGGAGATAAGAAGTCCGGCACCACCGTGTTGAACACCACCCCGGGTGAGTATATCGTCGATGGCAAGAAAGTGACCATCAACTTGAGAAAAATTTTGTATGATATCCCGCGCCGTTGGGAATTCATCGGCGAGTTTAAAGCCAAGGACCGCATTGAGGGCGACTTCAAATTCTACGACAACGAAGTATACAAGCCCCAATACGACACGACGTTTTCTTTGGATAGAAACTGATGGAATAATCTCAAATCCGTTGATAGGAAAAATTGAAGCCGAAGGGGAGAGTTGAATAGCAACACTATGCGTTTCACAGACGGTAAATCAGAAACGCATCTAGTGATACCATCACTATGCGTTTCCAAGTTCGGAAAGCTGGAAACGCATCCAGTGATGGTATATTGACACTAGCTGATTTTCCCAACTAAAAAACTTGGGAAAATCAGAGTGTCAATATGCTATATTGGCACTGGCTGATTTTCCGGATCTAAAAGTCCTTTGAAAATCAGAGTGCCAATACTCGCGACCTAGGCATAACAGCGAGGGGGATCCTATCTGGGATGAGAGCAAGCGGGCATTCCTTGCCGGAGCGGTCAAGTATTCCGCCGGACCGGCGGAAGGGCTTGCAATTTTTCCCGATCCGATGTACATTCTTCTGGCCAAATACCATCGGTTCCGGACGGATTACGGAAGGCAGTCACAGATGACAGATTCCATTGAACAAAAGAAGAAATCGCTCATGCAGGAGATCGGCAAGCTCCGCGAAGAGTACCAGGTCGAGCTGCCCAAGCGCATCGCCGAGGCGCGCAGCCAGGGCGACCTCAGCGAAAACGCCGAATTCGACGCCGCCCGCGAGAGGCAGGCTTTCCTCAAGGCCCGCATCGCCCAGCTGAGCCACCTGCTGCAGCAGTACAAGGATATATCCGCATCCCCTGTCGACGAAGAAAAGATCGGCTATGGCTCGGTCGTGGTGGTGCTCGAGCTCAATTCCAACACCCGCTCCGAATACACCATCGTCCACCCCATTGAGGTCGACCCTTCCGAGGGCAAAATCTCCCTCGGCTCGCCGGTGGGCATGGCCCTGCAGAACCGCACCGTCGGCGAGGAGGTTGTCGTCACCGTTCCCGCCGGGGAAAAAAGGTTCTATATCGAAAAGATCACCACCCTGCGCGGCACCGTATTCAGCGCCTGAACCGACGAGGTGCCAGTTCGGTGCAATTTTTTATGACTTTGAATCGCCTGCCCCGATAATGGTACTGCATGTAGAGTTAGGATTTGAGGCCTATTTCTTTTGAAGCGCTTCGCGATGGCAGATTGAAGGGCAGCCCCACCCTGCGTCGCTGATCTACCTGGTCGACAAGTACGGGCTCAGGTAACATCATCGTCCGCTTGAATAAATTATTTGGATCGCATAACATTAATTGTAAAATTATCGGTCGTAAGGAGAGAACGGTATGATGAAAAGACAAGAAAAATGGATTGCCTTGCTGGTGGTTTTTTCTTTTTTATGGCTGCTGCAGGTGTCGGTGACGCCGCTGGGAGCCGTCGCTGCCAAGGATCAGGGACAAATCAGTACCGCTAGCGCCGAACAAGGGCCAGGCTATGT
>JAPKZL010000200.1:0-2077 GCA_026393795.1 Candidatus Aminicenantes bacterium
CGCCATGGAATACGTGGAAGGACAGACGTTGAAGGAATTGATTTCGGGCGATGGGGCGATTGGCGTAGGGGCACGGCGCGCCGTGCCCCTACCTGTAAAGGACGTCATTGACATCGCCACCCAGATCGCCTCCGGCCTTGCCGCCGCTCACGCCAAAGGCATTGTCCACCGCGACCTCAAGCCGGCCAACATTATGCTCACCGAGCAGGGAGTAGCCAAGATCGTCGATTTCGGTTTGGCGAAGCTGAAGGGAATGACCCGGCTGACCAAGTCCGGCACCACCCTGGGCACCGTGGCTTACATGTCGCCCGAGCAGGCCCTGGGCAAGGAAGTGGACCAGCGTAGCGACATCTGGTCGTTGGGAGTGATCCTTTACGAGATGCTCAGCAACAAGCTGCCGTTCCCCGGCGAGTACGAGCAGGCCATGCTCTACGCCGTGATCAACGAGGAGCCGGAACGGTTGATGAAAACACGGCCGGATGCCCCAGCGGGGATGGACCCGATTATCGGCCGCGCCCTGGCCAAGGACCCGGCAAAACGTTACCAGACCATTGACGATCTATTGGAAGACCTGAAGGCTGTCTCCGCGGGACTTGCGCCGCCAAGAGCCAAGGTCAAGCCAGCCCCGAAAAGATTTGTCGGCATCCGCAGAATTTATTGGTTTACCGGCTTGGCGATCGCGGCCGCAATCATGGGGATTCTGAATAAAGGGAAGATAAGCATCCTTTTTACAAAAAAACCGGAAGCCGCGGTCATCCGCTCGCTGGCGGTATTGCCGCTGGTCAACTTTTCCGGAGACCCGAGCCAGGAATACTTCTCCGACGGCATGACCGACGCCCTGATCGCGGGCCTGGCCCAGATTAAGGCCATCAAAGTCATCTCGCGAACTTCGGTCATGCAGTATAAGGAAACAAAAAAGCCGCTGCCGCAGATCGCCCGGGAACTGGGAGTGGAAGGAATCGTCGAGGGCTCGGTCATGCGCTCCGGTAACCGGGTGCGCATCACGGCCCAGTTGATCGACGCGCGTCAGGACCGCCACCTGTGGGCCAACAACTACGAGCGCGAGATGACCGACGTGCTGGCGCTGCAGTCGGAGGTGGTGCGCGCGATCGCAAGCGAGATCCGCGCCCAGGTTACGCCGTTCGAGCACGAGCGCCTGCGCGCGTCGCGAACGGTCGATCCCGAAGCTTATCAGGCCTATCTCATGGGCCGCTTTTACTGGGACAAGGCCACGGCCCCGGCCATGGAGAAAAGCATCGAGTATTTCAAAAAAGCGATCGTCGGCGACCCGCAGAACGCGGCCGCCTACGCCGGACTGGCCGATGCGTACGGTATACAGGGGCAAATGGCAGGGCTGCCGCTCTCCGAGTTCGCCCCAAGGATGCGAGAGGCCGCCCTGAAATCATTGGAAATCGATGAGACCTTGGCTGACGGTCATGCGGCTTTGGGGAGCATCAGAACCAGCGACTGGGACTGGCAGGGAGCAGAGCGGGAATGCAAAAGGGCGATCGAACTGAATCCCAACCATGCGTTTGCATATCTATGGTACTCGCAGCTTCTAAACCTGCTGGGTCGTCATGAGGAAGCATTGACAGCGTGCGCTCGGGCCAAGGAGCTGGACCCATTGAATCCCTTCATTGCTGCGAATCTACTGTGGCGTTACTATTATCTCGGCCGTTATGAGGAGGCCATTGCAGCCTTAAACCAGCTGATGGAGATGAATCCGAATTACTGGTTGAACTACTGGACGCGCGGGCTCTTGTATTCGGCTTTGGGAAAGTATGAAAAAGCAATCGCCGATCAACTCAAGGCGGTGGCTTTTTCGGAAGGATCGCTGGAATGCCTGCCCGACCTCGGCTTTGCCTACGCGAGAGCAGGCAAGAGGGCCGAGGCGGAAAAAGTACTCGTCAGGCTGCAGGAAGAATCAAAGAAACGGCATGTTCCAGCGAGCCTCCTCGCCCCCGTGTACGCAGGCCTCGGGAAAAAGGAGCAGGTTTTCGCTTCGCTGGAGAAGGCGTTCCAGGAACGTGATATCCGATTGGCGTATTACTTGATGGACCCGTCGTTCGCTTCGTTA
>JAPKZL010000200.1:2083-12464 GCA_026393795.1 Candidatus Aminicenantes bacterium
CGCTTCGTTACGTAACGACCCACGCTCCGTCTCACTGCTGCGGCGCATGAACCTCCCCGTCAATGGAAACAAAAAATCGGTTGACACGCTTTCTTTGCCATCTCACCGGAAAAGGAAATGACCCGGCTGTGAGTGCGCTTCCCGGCGCTTCAGCCCGAGCGGCCCTGGAGCATGTGCAGCTCCCAGAGATCCCTGGCGCTGGTATGGAGCAGCGGCGCCAGCAGCCGCCGGCCGAGGCGGCCGACGCTCTTGCGCAGCGCTTCCAGCTCGCGGAACTTCTCCTGCACCTCGGGGTCGGCCGGGACGGGAAAACCCTGCTCCTGCAAAAGCAGGACGGCCTTGGCCTTGACCGACAGCTCCACGTGCAAACGCAGGGTGCACAGCATGTCAACCAACACGGTGCCTGGAAGTCGGTCCTTGAGCGACTGCAAATAGCGGCCGCTGTTCGACTGCAGCATGGTGCCGGTGCGGATCATCTCCAGGAGCTCGACATCGCTGCCGAAGCCGGCTTCCAGCCACTGGCGCAGCGAGCGCTCGCTGCGCCGGTAGACCAGGACGATGGTCAGCGGCAGGACGACGAGAAAAATGATCGAGGCCAGGAACTGCCCCTGCAGGGGAACATGGTTGAAGAGCGAATGGATCAAAACGGCGGCGGCCAGCCCGGGCAGGATGTCGACCGAGCGATCGCGCTGGAGGCGCTCCGACCGGCCCTTGGCCACGATCCCGACCAGGGCGACGGTGCCGCCGTGCATTACCGCCGTGCCGAAGCCGCGGATGAGCCAGAGCAGGACATTGGGATCGGAAATGGAATAGAGGAAATAGATGTTCTCGAAAAGGGCGAAGCCGGCGCCGATGGCAAAGCCGACGATGGCCGAATCGACCAGGAAGCCCAGCCGGTGGCGGCGCAGCAGCAGGAAAAGATAGACGACCTTGGCGCTCTCCTCGATGAGCGGGGCCAAGTAGCGGGAGTAGAAAGGCGTGTCCAGGCCGGTCAGGTTCAGCAGCCAGCGGTTCAGCAGCAGGCAGAACAGGGCCGCAACGGCGCCGGCAAGCAACGCCTCGCCGATTTTACGCAGTTTAACCAGCTGAAAATTGTCGTAAACGAACAGGATCAGCGCGAACGTCAGCACCGGCACGAATCCCAGGCCGACGCGCAAGGCCAGGTTTGCGCCGGTCATATCTTGAGCGAAGCCATCCACTCGTCGGTCGCGTCGCGCCCGGCTTCAAAGGCCCTGGCATACCCCAGCGAGATGGTCAGCTGATGGTGGGAGAGGGCGATCAGGCGGATGTCGAGCTGAAAGCCGACATCGGACAAACGCCGTTGGTCGGGCCGGCTGTCCATATTGGTGAGCAGGCCGGTGCAAAACAGCGAGGGGCTTATCCAGTTGGCGTAAAAAAAGGGGAAGCCCAGGCGGCGGAAAAAGAGCGGCGGCAAGTTCCATTCCAGCGTTAGCTTCGCGAAATTCCTGCCCCCGACGTTGTTCAGGTCGATGCCGGGGAAGGCGTAGTATTCGCGGTAGCGCTTGCTGTCCTGGTGATCGACCCAGTTGTTGCCGAAGCCGCCGAAATAGAAATTGGCGAATGGGTCCTGGCGATCGCCGGCGAAGGCGATGCCGGCGGCGGCCCGCCACCACAGCGATGAATGCTTGAAGGGAAGGGGCAGCCCATAGTCGAGGCAGCCGTATAGGCGCGGATAGAGAGCGCTGTTGACGTAGGTGCTGGCCAGCACCAGCCGGTACTGGTAGCCCTTCTCGTCCTCGATCGCGGCCAGCGACTTGCGCAGGTATTTGTAGTTCAATCTGAAATTCAGGGTGGAAAACCAGTCCTGGTTGATGCTGATATTCTGGTAGTCCGGCAGCTGTTCCAGGCCGAAATAGCCTGCCGCCTGGATGGCGTAGTCCAGGAAGCGGTTGGGCTCGTCGTAGATCAGGGTCTTGCTGTACTGCAGCTCGAGCGCTTGTCCCTTGCGGCTGGTTTTCGTGGGGCCGAACAGGTCATAGAAATCGGTGGAGTTGTGGGTGGCCTTCAATTCCCAGTTTTTCAACGCCACATGCAGCCGGAGATGGATTCGTTCCTTGGTTTCCAGGTCTCCGCCGGGGGAATAGGTGGCGGTCAGGTCGATTTTTTCCAGGCTGATCTTGTCGGCCAGGTGAAAGTTCAGGCCGAAGGCCGGAAAATCCTTATAGCCCTCGATGACCGGGTAGATCGATTTCAGCCCGATATTGTTCAGCGGCGTGTAGCTGCCGCGGGAGATAATCAGCGGCTCGGGGTCGATCTGGCTGGGCCGCTCGGCTACCCAGTCGCGGACCTCGGGGTGCTGTTCGCTCACCTGCTGCCCGAGCATGGTGATGGCCTTGACCTTGAGGTTGTCAGGGCGCTGGCTGGAGATGACCGCCGGCCGGAAGCCGTCGGCCGTGTAGCGGAATACCAGCAGCGAGTCGTTACCCAGGGGCACGGGACGGAAAAAGCCGCTCTCGCAGTTGGTCAGGATCTCCACGTTCTCGCCGGCCAGGTCGCAGCGGTAGATGTTGGCCACCCCGGAATAGTACGAAGACCCGTAGAGCGATTGCCCGTCCTTGGCGAAGACGAAATTGGCCGGCGAACTGTTCTCGAAATCGGAAACGGTACTGAAGGGGGCATTGTCGACGTTAAGCTTTTCCAATTCGATCTTGATCAGCGACTGCCGGCCGCTGATCTCGGTCAGCGCCGCCGCCAAAAAGCGGCCGTCCGGGGAAATGGCGATGTCGTAGATGTCCTTGCCGTAGGGCCAGGAGTAGACTTGCTTCCATTCCCGGTAGGGAGGTTCGATGCGGACGATGGTCGAGATGCCGTTATAGTGGCGGATGCCCCAGAGCGAGCGGTCGCACCGGTTGAAGGCCAGGTCGCCGATGCGGCCGTCCTTGATCAGCAACCGGCTGCGGCCGCTGTCGACCTGCACCTGGCGCAGGTCGCGCCAGGCATTGTTGTCGGCGGTGTAGAACAGGGTTCCCGTCTCGGCATCATAAGCGAGCGAACATACGGAATAAAGGGCGGGCCCCTTGACGTCGCACAGCTTGCGCATCGACCCGCTCTGCAAATCGAGTGACGCCAGGTGGGCCACCTGCCCGGGATAGTTGACCCCGAGGAATATTTTCCCCCGCCGCGCATCGTAGAATGCTGGCGAAACCGATCCCAGCACCCTGGCCGAGACATCGCGGAACGGGGTGAGCGGACTGGAGCGGATGGTTTCCAGGTTTGCGGTCTGGAACTCCTTTTCCCAGGCGATCCATTCGGCCCAGGCCCGGTCAAGAGGCAGGCCGAACACCTTCTTAAACTGGGCCGAGAAGTAGGCGCGGCTGCCGTCGCTCCGCGAAACCCAGCGGATGAGGAACTCCGGCCCGTAGTTCATTGACCAGGGTGCGGAAGACCATCTCGTCGTAGCAGCCGAGCAGCCGGCCGTAGCCTCCCGACATCCAGGTTTCCATGAACACCGCGATCCCCTCCATGAACCAGCGCGGAACGTAGAGCCGCGGGGTGGTCAGGTAGCCGTAGAGCATGGTCAGCGGATTGTCCTCGCTGGGAGTCACCTTGCCGAAAAAGAGCGAGCGGAAAAAGCGGTCGGAGCGGGCGGCCTTGTCGCTGGTCAGGATGTGGACCAGCTCGTGCTGCATGATGGCGTTGATGCGCTCGGTGGCCGGCATGGTTTCGAACACGTAGCTGATCGGCGCGATGCCGGCGATGATGGTGTTCTGGGGCACGGCGCCGGCGGCGGCATTGGAATAATCGCCGAAATCGTGCAGCAGGATGGTGATCTTTTCGCTGGGCTGGTAATCGAACAGCTTCTGGTGCAGGTGGAAGGCACTGACAAAACTGGAAACGGTGTGCGCGCTCAGGAACGATTCGGCGGGAAAATAGATCAACCGCAGCGTATCGGTCTCCTGACCGGGGATTCCCGCTGCGAGCCTGGAACGGCTCGCTATATACCGCCGGCGCCTCATCAATCAATGGCCATCTTGTCCTGGAACAACTTGCTGGCCAGCAACCCGGCCCATGCCTTGCTGGCGAGCAGATCGGCGAATGCCTTGTCAGCCAGCAGCCCGGCAAACGCCTTGTCGGCCAGCAGACCGGCGAACGCCTTGTCGGCCAACAGTCCGGCGAACACCTTGTCGGCCATCAGCCCGGCAAACGCTTTGTCGGCCATGAGGCCCGCGAACGCCTTGTCGGCCATCAGCCCGGCAAACGCCTTGTCGGCCAGCAGACCGGCGAACGCCTTGTCGGCCAACAGTCCGGCGAACGCCTTATCGGCCAGCAGCCCGGCAAATGCTTTATCGGCCATCAGCCCGGCAAACGCCTTGTCAGCCAGCAGACCGGCAAACGCTTTGTCGGCCAGCAGTCCGGCGAATGCCTTGTCGGCAAGCAGCCCGGCAAACGCCTTGTCGGCCAGCAGCCCGGCAAATGCCTTGTCGGCCATCAGCCCGGCGAACGCTTTTTCGGCCAGCAGTCCGGCGAAGGCCTTTTCAGCCATCAGCCCGACAAACGCCTTGTCGGCGAGCAAGCCGGCGAATGCTTTATCGGCCAGCAAGCCCGCGAACGCCTTGTCAGCCAACAATCCGGCGAACGCTTTGTCGGCCAGCAAGCCGGCGAATGCCTTGTCGGCAAGCAATCCGGCATATGCCTTGTTGGCCATCAGGCCGGCATAACGCTTGTCAGCCAGCAACCCGGCATACCGCTTGTCGGCCATCAGGCCAGCATAACGGCGGTCGGCCAGTAGATCAACGAACGCCTTGTCAGCCATCAGTCCGGCAAACGCCTTGTCGGCCAGCAGCCCGGCAAAAGCCTTGTTGGCCAGCAGGTCAACGAAAGCTTTATTGGCCAGCAGACCGGCGAACGCCTTGTTGGCCAGCAGATCGACGAACGCCTTGTTCGCCATCAGCCCGGCGAAGGCTTTGTCGGCCAGCAGCCCGGCGAAAGCCTTGTCGGCCAGCAGTCCAGCGAAGCGCTTGTCGGCCAGCAGCCCGGCGAAGCGCCGGTCGGCCAGCAAGCCGGCGAACGCCTTGTCAGCGAGCAACCCGGCGAAGGCCTTGTCGGCAAGCAGCCCGGCGAAAGCCCGGTTCTGCATCGCGTTCTGGAACGCCTTGTTGCTGATCAGGCTCTGGACCTGGTCGTTCTGGAGGAGCTTCTGGAGTTGTTCGTCGCTGAGCACGACGTCCTTTTCCCCGATCTGCTCCACCCTTTCGCGGTTGACCTTCTCGACCCCACCGATGGTCCCGACGGTGGCGGAGTTGTCACTCCCCGCGGGCCAGGGATAGAAAAAGGCGAAATAGCCGATCACGCAGCAAGCGACCAGCAGTCCCGAAATCCCCAGGATCAACTTTTGTTTCTTTTTTTCCATGAAATAAACCTCCCCATTTTTATAGATTTGGCTCTGATAATACTTTTTTAATTCCCGTTCGATCTTCATCGTTGCTCCCTTCTGCCTGTATAGACGACAGCAATTGGAAAATGTTGGAAAAAATCAGCGGTTCAGCTGACGGCGCAGATCGACCTTCAGCGAATGGATCTTGGCCTTGACCGCGTCCACATCCAAGCCGATGATGGCGCCGATTTCCCGGTATTTCAGGTTTTCATAGAAGCGCAGGTAGCAGATTTCGCGGTCGAGGGGCGGCAGCGCGCCGATGACCTGGTCTATGCGCTCGCGCAGCTCCAGGCGCAGCAGGCGCTGCTCCGGATCGGCGCCCGCTCCGCTGCCGATGAGGTCGGGATCGCCCTGGCGGAGCTTTCGCCGTTTTTCTTCCTTGTTCTTGACCAGGTCGAGGCACTGGTGACGGGCGATCTGGAACAGCCAGGCCTTGAAGGAATGGAGCGGATTGAACGTATCGAGATGGTTGTAGACCTTCAGCATCACTTCCTGGCAGACATCCTGGTAGTAGTCATGATCGCGAGGGATGATCTGGCTGACATAAAAGGCGATGCGCCGCTGGTAATGCTTGCATATGTATTCGAACAGTTCCGTCTTCTGCCTCGGGGCGAAGGATGATTTGATGAACAGGAAAAACTTTTCCGAAATCGCGTTCATGACAAGCCGGTGGCCATGACGCCGGAACCGTTCGCCGACCAACGGCCTATTCCCCATAAATAAGGCACTCATTCCCTCCACGCGGGTTGATCCAGTATAGAAATACGATTGGCAAATGTCAAGGGGAGTTTCGGCGCTTTGATTTCCGGAAAATAACAGATATAATGCTGAAAAGGAATGCGACGATGAGCACGGATAAAAACGTGGAAGTGCGGCTGCCCAACTCGCTGGCGGCACTGTCCCGTTTGCACGATGTCGTCGTCCAGTTCTGCCAACGCCAGTCCATCCATCCCGACACCGAGTTCAAGATCGACCTGGCGCTGGACGAGGTCGTCAGCAATATCGTTCGCTACGCCTATGACGACCCGCAGCCCCATGAAATCGTGGTCCGGCTCAAGGGCAGCCGCGACAGCGTCCGCATCAGCGTCGAGGACGACGGCCGTCCCTTCAACCCGCTGCTGGTGCCGGAGATCGATGTCAACGCCGCCCTGTCCGAGCGCCGCCCAGGCGGCTTGGGCATCCATCTGGTGCGGCGGCTGCTGGACCAGGTCCGCTACCAGCGCCGGCCGGCCGGCAACCGCCTGATCCTGATCAAACGGCTGGGAAAAGAGGAGAAACGCACATGAAGGTCCGCGAAGGAAAGATCGATCCGTTCGCTCTGGTGGAAATCGTCGGCCGGGTGAATTCCGAGAATTCGGAAACCCTCAAGAATTACCTGCAGGAGCTCGGCAAGCGCGAGCAGAGGGTTCTGATCGACTGTTCCGCATTGGAATACATCAGCAGCTCCGGCCTGGGGGCGCTGCTGGTGCTGCTCAAACTGATCCAGGAAATAGGAGGGACGCTGCGCCTCTTCAGCCTGTCGCCGCGCATCGCCGAGGTGTTTTCCATTGCCGGCTTCGACAAGTTTTTCTCGATTTTCCCGAGCCTGGAAGCCGCCCGCTCCATTAAAAGTTAAGGCCAGGAAAACGACCGGACCGATTTCCCCGTTACGCGCCGGCGAGTATTTTTTCCATTTCCGCGCTATAAATCCCCTTCTCCCTGAAAATGACCAGCGGCTTCTCGCGCCGGCAGCGGACGGCTCTTCGTTCCAGCTGCGCCAGGAAGCGGTCGGGGGGGGCGTCAATGAACGGCTGCACCGGACGGATCCGCGCCGGGAAGAGGCCGCCCGCTTTGGCCTTAGCCAGCAGTTCCTCCAGCCGCGAATAGGGATAGATCAAAAACAGCTTCCCGCGCGGAGCCAGGATGGCGGCGGAGGAATGCAGCAGGCCGTTCAGGTTCAGGGCGATCTCGAAGCGCGCCAGGCGGATGGTCGGGTCGGGGCTGACGCGCCCCTGGCCGGCCTTGAAGAAGGGCGGGTTGCAGAAGATGGTCTGCACGCTGGTCAAGCCGGCATGGATGCGGACGAAATCGCCATGGATGACGCGGAAGCGCTCGCTCATGCCGTTGGCCTGGGCATTGTCCACCGCCAGCCGGTAAAGCGGTTCCTGGATCTCGACGCCGGTGATGGCGGGAAACTTTTTCAGCTGCAGGGCCAGCAGCGATACCACCCCCACTCCGCAGCCTATATCCAGGGCCGGGGCATGGGCGCGGGGCAGGAAATGGGCCAGGATGGGCGAATCGACGGCGAAGCGGTATCCCTTCTTCAATTGCCGGATCACCACCTTCCCGTGGTAGAACGTGTCGGTGGTGGTGGGCAGGCCGCGCATTAGATCAATTCGTGACGCGGCAATACAAATCATCCGCCGATTTTGGCGGATCTGATTTGTTTGTCCCCCTTGGGGAAAAGCGTGACGCGTAACAAGTGACCAGAGACGAGATAGGGGCGGCGTCTTGGACCCGCCCGCTGATAAAATTTCCAAATCTCAAATTCCAAGTCCCAAATTCCAATGTCCTAAACAAAGACATTTCAGAGAATACCTTCCGTAGGGAACGCAAATTTGCGTTCCCTACCCAAATCAGATCTCTATTGATTTTTTTCGCTTTGGTCATTGGGTTATTGGTGCTTGGGACTTATTTGGAATTTGGTGCTTGTGATTTGGAATTTTATTCATAATGCTTTTAATTTCTTGCCTTCCACCGTCTACCGTCCACCTTCAACCGAGCTCTGTTTTAGATACTCTCTCACCAGGTTCAACGCGGCGTACCCGCTCCTGAGCTTGACCGCCTCGCGGCCGCCGGAAAAAAGCTGGCGCATGCCCTTGTCGCTGTCAGCAGCGTGCAAATGGATATGGACAAGGCCGACGGGCTTGCCCGCGCTCGCGCCTCCCGGTCCGGCAATGCCGGTGATGGCCAGCCCGATATCGGCGCTGCACAGGCGCCTGACGCCGACGGCCATGGCCTGGGCCGTTTGCTCGGATACGGCGCCGTGTTTTTTCAGCGTCTCCTCGGCAACGCCCAGGAGTCCGGTTTTCAGGCTGTTGGCATAGGCGATCACTCCGCCCTGGAACACCTCGGAGCTGCCGGCCACGCTGGTGATCAGGTTGCCCAAGCCGCCGCCGCTGCAGCTTTCGGCCACGGCCAGGGTGAGCCGGCGTTGCTTCAGCTCGGCGATAATGACCTCGGGGAGCGTCACATCCTTTTCGGCGAAAATATAATCGCTCAGCCGGGCGCGCACCTTTTCGGCCAGCTCATCGGTCAGCTGGCGGGCTTCGGTGTCGGAATTCCTTGAGCGGCCCAGAAAATGGAGCTCGATCATTCCCGGCGACGCCAGGATCGTGGTCACCGGGTTGCGGTATTTGCGGTAAATGTCGGCGATGCGGCTGTCGACATCCGATTCGCCGATGCCGCTGAGCCTGAAAGTGCGGCTGGTGATGAAGTAATTGGCGGCCGGGGCGATGTGCCTGGCGAAAACGTCCTCAAAAACCGGGACCATCTCGTTGGGCGGGCCGGGAAGCAGCAGGACCTGGCAGTTTTTCTCGGCCAGATAAAGGCCGGGGGCCGTGCCTACCGGATTGGAGATGACCTCGGCGCCCTCGATGACAAAGGCCTGGCGGGTGTTGATCTCGGGCATGGTCATGCCGCGGCGCTGGAACATTTTCTGCAGGTCGGCGACGATCGTTTCCTGGAAGACCAGCTTTTTTTTCAGGGCCGCGGCCACCGCCTCGCGGGTGATATCGTCCTCAGTCGGCCCCAGCCCGCCGCTGAGAATGACCAGCTGGGCGCGCTGGCAGGCCTTCTTGACCATCCAGGCAAGATGGTCCATGTGGTCGCCGACCACCACCTTCATGTCCATCAATATCCCTTTTTCGCGCAGGCGCCGGGCCACGTAGAGCGAATTGGTGTCGATGCGGTCCAGGTCGAGCAGTTCGCTACCGACGGCGATGAATATGGCTCTCATTTTTTACCTTTAAGAACTTATAAACGAAATCCCCGGTTCTGTCAATTTCTGATTCGTAACAGACATGTAGGGGTTTGATTAATCAAACCCCTACCACATGTTTCCATTTATTTGGAATTGTTAGGGCTACTATTTCTCTAAAAACCTTTTTTCCAGCTCGGCGTAGCGGCTGTCGATCAGCTTCTGCACCTGGGCCACGTCGCTTTCCTTCAGATGCTTGAAGCGGCCCTGCAGCTTCAGGTAGTCGAGCACCGGCTTGCGGGTGGGGGTTTTGATGGTCTGTAGGTATTTGCCTCCCTCCACTTCGTAAACCGGGAAGACCCCGGTCTGCACGGCCAGGCGGGCCAGCTTGACCGTGTCCTCGGGACGTGCTTTCCAGCCCGGGGGGCATGGCGCGATGATATGGATAAACTTGAAGCCGCGGATCTCCTTGGCCTTGATGAGCTTTTTATAGAGATCCTCGGGATAGGCCACCGACGCCGTGGCCTGGTAAGGCACCTTGTGGGCGGCGACGATGTCATCGATGCTTTTCTTGACTTCCTTCTTGAAATGCTTGACCGGCGTGGTGGTAGTCCAGGCGCCGTAGGGGGTGGCACCGCTGCGCTGGATGCCGGTGTTCATGTATGCTTCGTTGTCATAGCAGAAATAAAAAATATCATTGTTGCGTTCGGCGGCCCCGGAGAGAGCCTGCAAGCCGATATCGAACGTGCCGCCATCGCCGGCCCAGCCGCAGATGGTGGTTTTGCTTTTGCCCAGCGCGTCCATGGCCGCCTTGATGCCCGAGGCCGTGGCTGCCGTGGTTTCGAAAGCCATGTGCAGCAGGGGCACTTCCAGGCAGGAATAGGGGAACGGACCGTCGATCACGGTCCAGCAGCAGGCGGGGAAAGTAAAGATCGTGTCCCGGCCCAGGGCCTTCAGAGTGGTCCGCATGGCAATGCCGGCGCCGCAGCCCTGGCAGGCCAGGTGGCCCGGGCTCATGAGTTCTTCAA